>NZ_VOYG01000010.1:0-134458 GCF_013420785.1 Acinetobacter sp. YH01011 | reverse complement strand
TGCGAGTCTTGCCACGCCGAGCACCTGGTCGCTTTCAGCTGTAAGCGTCGCGGTTTCTGCCCGAGCTGTGGGGCGCGGCGGATGGCCGAAAGTGCCGCCTTGCTGGTTGATGAAGTACTGCCTGAACAACCCATGCGTCAGTGGGTGTTGAGCTTCCCGTTTCAGCTGCGTTTCCTGTTTGCCAGCCGGCCCGAGATCATGGGGTGGGTGCTGGGCATCGTTTACCGCGTCATTGCCACGCACCTGGTCAAGAAAGCGGGCCATACCCACCAAGTGGCCAAGACGGGCGCGGTCACCCTGATCCAGCGTTTTGGATCGGCGCTCAATCTGAATGTTCACTTCCACATGCTGTTTCTCGACGGTGTGTATGTCGAGCAATCCCACGGCTCAGCGCGTTTCCGCTGGGTCAAGGCGCCGACCAGCCCAGAGCTCACCCAGCTGACGCACACCATCGCCCACCGGGTGGGTCGCTATCTGGAACGGCAAGGCCTGCTGGAACGGGATGTCGAAAACAGCTATCTGGCCTCGGATGCGGTGGATGACGACCCGATGACACCCCTGCTGGGGCACTCGATCACTTACCGTATCGCTGTCGGTTCACAGGCGGGGCGAAAGGTGTTCACTTTGCAAACTCTGCCGACCAGTGGTGATCCGTTCGGTGACGGGATTGGCAAGGTAGCCGGGTCCAGCCTGCACGCCGGCGTGGCGGCCAGGGCCGATGAACGCAAGAAGCTCGAACGGCTGTGCCGGTACATCAGCCGCCCGGCGGTATCCGAGAAGCGGCTGTCGTTAACACGAGGCGGCAACGTGCGCTACCAGCTCAAGACGCCGTACCGGGACGGCACCACGCACGTCATTTTCGAACCATTGGATTTCATTGCAAGGCTGGCCGCCCTGGTACCGAAGCCCAGAGTCAACCTAACCCGCTTCCACGGGGTGTTCGCACCCAACAGTCGGCACCGGGCGTTGGTCACGCCGGCAAAACGGGGCAGGGGCAACAAGGTCAGGGTGGCTGATGAACCGGCAACACCAGCACAACGGCGAGCGTCGATGACATGGGCGCAACGGCTCAAGCGTGTTTTCAATATCGACATCGAGACCTGCAGCGGCTGCGGCGGCGCCATGAAAGTCATCGCCTGCATTGAAGACCCTATAGTGATCAAGCAGATCCTTGATCACCTGAAGCACAAAGCCGAAACCAGCGGGACCAGGGCGTTACCCGAAAGCCGGGCGCCACCGGCTGAGCTGCTCCTGGGTCTGTTTGACTGACGAGCCTGAAGGCCAACGATACCAATCAAAATGCTGCGTTCACAGCGCCGCGGCAGGGATCCGCCGTGCTGGTTGTCGGAAAAGGAGCCGCTAGTGGGAAAGAGGAGGGTAAATTTTCAGCGTTGCTGGCTCCCCGTCAGCCGGATTGGGTTGCATCGCAGGGGTGTCGAAAGAGTCAACTGCGGTCCAAAGCTGTTGGACTTGGGTGAAAAGGGCGTTTATTCTTCCTATACGTGAACCGCATCCTACGGAATGAGTAACCCTTGCCCTATTGTGAGTAGAACGTCGTATAATTCAAACGAAAGCAGTTAATAGGTATGAAATATCACAGCACAAAAGAGCGACAGGACATGTTTAGATGATGTTATTATAAAATAATAACATCATGGATGAATAAAAAATAATTTTCTATCTTTACAACTATGTTATACTTCTATGATAAGGCTATGATGGCAAAGCCTTGGTTTTCCTAATCAAATAGTCGCCGAGATGGCTTCAATGCGACAGTAGGTCTACTGTCTCACAATTAATTCATGTATCAGATTTTTGTTCCCTGATGGGAAGTGTTATCCATACGAAAAGAATATGGGTAAAGTGTTACACCTGTATATGACATTCAGAATGTCCTGTCGGGGGAACTGGTACCAATTTAATAAAAGAAAACAGTATAGAAATGACAATCGAAGATATGCAAACATTAGCCCTAGAGCATGGGCTGAGAATTTCGGAAGAGATGAGCGTCAATGAGATGGGCATCGACTTTAGAGTTGCCTTTGTAAAGGAAGTAAACGGTGAGAACTGGGTACTCCGTATACCTCGAAGAAGCGATATGCTTGAACAAATCGAAAATGAAAGTAGAATATTGGATTTAGCCAAAAGAAACCTGTCGATCAATGTCCCTGATTGGAAAATTGTATCGGAGCGCCTAATAGCCTACCCTTTACTGGAGGATGCGCCTGCTCTGACATTCGATGCGATAACACATGAGGTTTCTTGGAACATAGATCGCGATAGCATAGCTTATGTGGAGTCTCTGGCAAAATCATTGGCCGAATTACATCGTATTACAGCTGACGATGTGAGAAAGAGCAACTTGAAAATAATGACTCCAAGTGAATTGAGGACCGAAATAGCTGACCGTATCCACTTGGTGAAATCTGAGATAGGTATCAGCGAGCCGTTGGAAAACAGATACCGTAGATGGTTGGACAATGACCCTTTGTGGCCTGAATTCACTTGTTTCATCCATGGCGATCTCTATGCAGGGCATGTCTTAACCTCGAAGGAAGGTAAGACCTCTGGTATCATAGATTGGTCTACTGCGCATATGGGTGATCCTGCACTGGACTTTTCTGGTCACGTATCGGTTTTTGGAGAGGATAGCCTGAAGAGTTTGATAACGGAGTATGCTAAACAAGGCGGAACGATATGGGATAGGCTCTACGAACAATCTATAGAGAGGGCTGCTGCAGCTCCATTAGCATATGGCGCTTTTGCGGTAGAGTGCAACGACGATAATCATATCAATGCCGCCAGAGCAGCCTTAGGTATTGTTCAATAAAATGATGTGAGGATACTTTTTTAAATGCTAAAATAGGAGTTCGATTGGTGCCACTTAAGAGTATCATTGATTTCTATTTTAGCCAGTATCCTCCACTTTTAGGAGCTCCTCGAAACTCGATTTTATGATCATCTCTTAAGATTTTGAGCCACCGCTCTACTATCTTGACAGGAACTAATAGCTCGTTTACTAAAAATGGTGCACGCTTTCCTGGATTAGTTCTTATCTGATTAAATAGTAGATTTACTCCCTCACTTACTCCCTCATTAGATTCGAAAAGTAGCTTTGATGAGACAATAACTCGAAAACCGTGCTGGAAATTTTCAAAGACAGGGGGACGCAGACCATAGGATGCGAAGCCTTCTTGGATTCGTTTGATGCCTGACCCATATTTTTCAATAAAATGCGCTTCTTTGAACGTGGCAGATATCCTTTTATTGCGCGCCCATGGCGAGTAATCTTCACGAAGAAGCTGATCAATCGTTAAGTTATCAGCTAAACCACCTGGATTGAAAAACTCTATGGAATTGTAATACACCCTGATTATGGAATCGGCAAATTAATTTGGACTTGGGTGAAAAGGGCGTTTATTCTTCCTATTACGTTGTCGGCAGCGGGCCAAAAAGGAATACGTCCATGCCCATCGAGGTGAAACCGGCTGTGAGCGCGGGTTCAAGCATATAGCCCGACAGGCGCGTATCCTTGCCGATCACGACACGATGGCGGTGGTCACCGCGACGAAAGACACGGCCAGCCGCCATGCCGACGCGCAAGGCGGTTTCCGCCGTCATCGCGCCTTCGTTGGCTTTGCCACGAATACCGTCTGTGCCGAAATATTTGCGCACCATAAGGTCGATTATCCTGTCGTCGGGTCGCCCTCAAAGGGGACATGCCTGCTGAACCGCGAATATAGAGAAATATCCCGAATGTGCAGTTAACGAATTCTTGCGGTTTCTTTCAGCGCCGCCAATACCGCCAGCCCGTCGCGCAAGGGGCGCGGCTCGTGTGTGCGGATGAAGTCAGCTCCACCTGCGGCGGCGGCAAGCTCTGCAGCGAGTGTCGCGGCCCCGACATCCCCCGGACCACGGCCTGTGAGCGCGCGCAGAAAGGATTTGCGCGAAACAGACAGAAGCACCGGCAAATCGAAGCGCAGCCGCAATTCATCGAACCGCGCCAGCACCGAGAGCGAGGTTTCGGGAGCAGCCCCCAGAAAAAACCCCATGCCGGGATCAAGGACAAGGCGGTTGCGTTTGATACCGGCACCCGTCAGCGCCGCGATGCGCGCGTCAAAGAACGCCGCAATGTGATCCATGATGTCGCCAGCGGGTGCCTCGCGCCGATCTGCCTGCCCGTCTTGCACCGAATGCATAACGACGAGTTTGGCAGATGATTTCGCCAATTGCGGATAGAACGCAGCGTCTGGAAAACCGCGAATATCATTGAGATAGGCCACACCACGCGACAAGGCATAGGCTTGCGTCGCGGGTTGATAACTGTCGAGCGAGACGGGAATGCCATCTGCCTTGAGCGCGTCCAGCACCGGCGCGATACGCGCGATTTCTGTGTCGGACGAAACAGGCGCGGCGTCGGGATTGCTGGATGCCGGACCGAGGTCGATCACATCTGCCCCCTCGGCCATCAGCTTACGCGCCTGCGCAATGGCTGCGTCTGGCGCCAGATACCGGCCTCCATCGGAGAAACTGTCCGAGGTTATGTTGACGATGCCGAAAATGATGAGCGATTTATTCATGGGGGCTTCTATAATAATCTCTGTACACGACAAAAATAGATAACTCATTGAAATAATGTCACAATAATTGTTTTCTAACGACGAATACTATGACACATCTCAATGAGTTATATCTTATCTTAAACAAATCTCTAAAATGGAACAAGTCACATTTAAAGTGCTTTGCGCTCATCATGCTTGTGATTATTTTAAAGCAAACATGTAATCTTTCTTCTGCATCTAAAGCCTTGCCCATCAAGTGTTTACCACAATCATTTTATCGACGTATGCAGCGCTTCTTTGCAGGTCAGTATTTTGATTATCGTCAAATTTCTCAGTGTCATCACCAGAACGATGGTGATGACTACGGCGATCTGACCCCAAAGGATTCGGCCTCCGCGCAATGCAGGCTCCAGTCGGCAAAAGAGACGGAGCCGATCAGAGAGTAGGCAAAATCGGGACGGGCAACAGGAAAGAGGATGCCGGAGGGCTGCCGGATACTATCGGCGGCAAATAGGATGGATCGCCTGTGCCGTTATCGTGCCGGTCGAGTGCCATCCAGGAAACGATTGGGCGAATCGCCGTCACGCTTCATTTTGCCTGCGAGGTTGAGTAGATTTTTCAGTGCGGAGTTGCGATTGAACGGCGACCAGACGGCTGTAAAGGCAACCGGCTCCGGTTCATCGAGGAAGGGCAGGAAGACGATGCCGGTCGTCGGCAACAATGACGTTGCCTCGCCGACGATAGTGATGCCGAAGCCTTGTCCGACCATAGATAGCAGCGTGTCGCGCCCCACATCAAAGCGCCGGATCGACGGTGCGGGCCAACGCCCGGCAAGGCGCAGCACGATATGGTCATGGACCTGCGGGCCGGTGCCACCATAGCGAACAATGAAAGTCTCGCCGACCAGATCGGACCAAGTGATTGCGGACTGCCCGGCGAGGCGATGCCCATCCGATAGCACGGCCACCAGCGGTTCGGTCCAGATCGGTCGGGTATGGCAGTCGGGCATCTCGGGCTTGCCCGCGACGAACACCACGTCGAGCTGGTCAGCACGAAGCTGCATCACCGCATCGCGGGCTGTGCCTTCGGTGATCTCAACCTCAATGCCCGTATGTTCTTCCCGATAATGACGGATCAGCTCCGTGAGAAAGCTGCGTGGGATTAAGGCATGGATGCCGATGCGAAGCCGGCCGTATTCTCCTTGAGCTGTCATGCCTGCGGTCTTCACTGCGTGATCGAGTTGATCGACACCCGCCGTGACACGCTCCATGAAGTGCCTGCCTGCGTCTGTTAGCCGAACGCCCCGCGCATGGCGCTCAAATAGCAGGACACCAAGGTTATCCTCCAGCGCTTTCACACGCGCGCTGACGCTCGACTGGCTGATACCAAGTGCCTTGGCCGCATGCCGAAAATTCAGATGCTCGGCGACGGCGATGAACTGAACAAGGGAAATGAGCGGTATCCTGCCAGACAGGATACCGACATTCACGAGGTTTCGATGGTTAGTGCGCCGCATCGGAGCGGGCCTGCTACCAGTCGTCGGTTAGACGACTGGCGACTTCTCGGTGGCAGCCCCACGGAGCCGAAGGAGCACCAGCCCCAACGAAACCAGTACCGCCATCGCCGTGGCGTAACAGATCACGGGCCACGCTGTGTCACCGTTTAAAAGTGCCACCGCCAATGTCCCGACAATGCTGACTATCAGGCTTTGAACGCAGAAGTAGAACGCGACCGCTGATCCCGCGATGTCGTCGAACTCTGCCAAAGCGCCGTTCGCGGTAACGGACACCGTGAAGACAATACCGACCGCGACAACCCACATCGGTAGGATGAAGGTGAGGAATGACGGCGAGCCGTAAAGTTCGCCGATCCCCAACAGGACCGCTCCGCAAACAAGCAACGCCATCCCACGCGCCACGCATCCTGCGATGCCCCATCTGGCGACAAAGGACTTCGCGAAACGGGTTGTCACGATCATTACAAGCGCGACAGTGGCGAAGGCAAAGCTGAATCCGATCTCGGAATATTCCGCTTGGCCTATGAGCACACGGGGAGCCGTCGAGAAGAAGACGAAGTAGGTGCCCATACCGGCGCTAAAGCCGACAGTGTAAACCCAAAAAGCCGGACTCGCGAAGATCGGCAAGACAGATCGGCGCGTCTTGACTTGATCCAGAGGGCGGGTTTCGTGCCACCTGAAACCCGCATTTAGGAGTGCGAGCATCGCCAGTATAGCCAAAGTAATGAATATCGCCTGCCATCCCAAGAACTCGCCGATCAATACTCCGGCGATAGGGCCGAGCGCAGGCACGAACGCCAGCATCGAACTGAAAAGGCCGTAGATGACGACACCCTCAGGACGGTTGGCATAAACGTCGCGAACCGTCGCGAACGTCGCCACCAGCATGGCCGACGCGCCCACTGCTTGAAGTAGACGGAAAGCGACAAAGGCCGGTGCAGTTGAAGACCAAGCTGCTCCCAGAGACGCAATGACGAAAGCCGTTGCGCCCGCAAGTAGAATTGGCCGTCGCCCGATTCTGTCTGAGAGCGGACCAAAAATCACCTGGCCCACGCCGAGCATCACCATATAGAGGCTCAACGTGAGTTGGATCATAGCGGGCGTCGTGTTCAGGATGCCGGGCATCGCTGGAACGACAGGGAGATAAATATCCATCGCCAGTGAAGCGAGGATGTCGAAAGGAGCCATCAGCAGCAGTGCTGCCGGCAGCGTATAGGCCCACGCGGGGCGTGTGGTGGTCATGACGAATCAACCCTCGATTAAGGAATACCGGGCGACGTCTGCTCGTCAGCAATCAGATGAGACTAGCCTTACAGAGCGCCGCAACAACAATACTGGTTGTTGCGGCTTACTTGTCTGCTGACTTGGAATTTCCCATCTGATTACTCCACGCTTACGAATATGAATTGCTACATTTTATCCGATTATCTTTTGCTTTGCAATGCGGCATGGGCGCACTCAGCGTTCCAGCCCCCTCTGCCGCCCTAAATGCTTGCTCCAATGCATCGAGCACCATATCTGTATTCATCCGTGTCGATACTTTCCATCCAACAATTGCTCGTGAGAACACATCAATAATAAATGCAGTATAAACCCAGCCTGAATTTGTTTGAATATACGTAAAGTCACTCACCCACAGTTGGTCAGGATGATCAGCAGTAAAATTACGTTTTACCAAGTCATCCGCTCGTTTTTGATCATCTCGGCTACGGGTGGTTTGTTTGTTCTTACCACGCCAAACACCTTTTATACCTAGCTTTTGCATTAATCGAGCAACAGTACAGCGCGCAATAATATAGCCTTCACGTTTCAGTTTTTGCCAGACTTTACGTACACCATACCGACCTGAACTTTCCTTCCAAATTCGTTTAATCTCCTCAGCATGATGCAAGTCATGTAAATCTCGCTTTGCTCGATGTTCTGGATTTTCACAGAGATCTAGAGTCCGGTAATAGGTTGAAGGTGCGATCGGTAAAATTCTACAAATCGCCTCGACTCCGTACAGCTCTTTATTATTATGGATAAAATCCACCATTATTTGTGTGGGCGGTCGAGCTCCGCCTGGGCGAAAAAAGCGGCTGCTTTACGTAGAATTTCATTGGCGCGTTGCAGTTCTTTATTTTCGCGTTCGAGTTGTTTGATACGTTCTTGGTCTGAAAGCTGCTGTACTTTAACTGGATTTTGTTTATCTAAATATTTTTGATACCAAACACGTAGTGTTTCAGGAGTACAACCCTTGCGCAGTATACTGCTCAGGGAGCAATAGCGGTGATCGCAGCCCAATTCGATGGATAATCTTTCTCGGATTCAATCAATAATTGAACCGCTCTTTCTCTGATTTCAGGGGTATATTTTACTTTTTTCATCGGGACATTCTCTCAGAAAGCTTGGTCTCCGACAAACCCGGTACGGTTCAAAAATCTTCCATTGATTTATTTATATCTGTTAAACCAGTCGCATTATGAAATGTAATATAAGTAGAAATTTCAGTATAAATGGTCATGATCTTTTCTAAATTTGAATATCTAAGCGTCTTCATTAATCAACCTTATTGATTATTAGTTTCTTCTTTTAAAGCTCTTTGTACTGTTGCTATCCCTACTTTAAACTTTTCTGCAACACCTCTAAATGTTGAATTTTCTTCAGCCATTGCTTTTCGTATTTCAACATAGTCAACCTTCCGCTTTCTTCCCTTATATAAGCCCTTCGCTTTGGCTTTTGCAATTCCTTCCTTTTGACGCTCACGGATCATGGAGCGTTCAAACTCTGCAAATGCAGCAAGCATCTGAAACATGAGTTTATTTATTGCCGATTGTGCTACATCATGACTGAAGGTCAAATTCTCTTTATGAAAAATAATGGTTATACCACGATCATTCAGACTATTCACAATTTCGTTCAGATCATTTGTATTACGTGCCAGACGATCAATACTATGAACATGCACCGTATCACCTTCACGCAGATAGTCGAGCATTGCATTTAACTGAGGACGTTCACGGCTACCACCGCTTGCCTTTTCAGTAAAGGTCTTATCCAGGCTGATTCCATCTAATTGACGTTCAGTATTTTGTTCAGTTGAACTGACTCGAATATATCCGACCTGATTAGGCATTCTGTACCGTTAGAGTTTAGATAATTAAATACATATTGTACCGAAATTAAATATTAAGTCTATAAATACGGTTTTTGAGTTGCTTTTTAAGACTTTATTTTGTTCCGTTAGGCTATACTCTATAGTTACATAATTCGTGATTTAAAGAGACCTAGAAAAAGAGAAATGGTATTTATTTGAGCTAATCAAAGTTGAGAAACTTTAGAATTCTTGCGTTAGTCAAATTTTAAGCAGCCAAAAGCTATATTTTATGAGGTTTTAGCCAATTCAAAAATTAGATAAACTATACTTTCGCAAGAGGTCTTTTGATTAAATAATAAGCGTGGAACGTGAAAAATCATAAAAAAAGCCCACCTTGGGGAAGATGGGCTATCAACTAGAAACTACAGCATTGATTTCTATAGAGAATTATAACGCTGTTATTCCTAAGTAGTAATGTCCTACCTTAAAACCAAATAGAAATGTCCTATACAGACATTTCCAAGTCAAGCACAGGATTCAGATTTCGTTCTTTGATTACTGTCTTCTGTGCACGTCTGCTTGGCATAGATTGAGAACGATTACGTTTGTTTTGCTGTTCCAATTCTTCATGCTGTTGTTGAATATGATTGAGAACTGCACCTAAACGTTTATTCTCAACAATCTCTCGCTGGTTAAGCTGACTTAATTTATCGAAGATGCTGTAATTGATTTTTCTTCCCTGATATTCAATCGCGACTGTACCATCCGGGTATTCCAGGAACTCAAGATACTTACTAATCAATCTTTGGTTTTCTTCCGTGTTTTCCAGGAGATATACGCATTTATCATAAGTAATCGTCAGGCTATTCGTGACTCTGCGGGGTTCACGCCAGGTAAAAATATCATCTAATTCTTCGGCTGTTTCAGTGACAGTCCGGTGTAGATCCTTGGGATTAAAGGCCATCTTGGCAAACTTCTGATTGAATTGCTCAATGAAGCAGGGTAGCCAGGCATTCGCTTGTTCAATCGAACAGATGCCTTCCAGGCGCATTTCTTTGATCAGACGGTCCTGAAGCGTTCTATTGGCTCGTTCTACACGGCCTTTGGCCTGTGGTGAATTAGCGAAGATAATATCGATATTCAGGGTGCTGAGTACGCGCCCAAATTGCGTAATCTTGGTGTCTTTCTTGCTGCTTTGATTCACCCTGAAGACTGAATGTTTATCGCTGTAGAAGGCTAAAGGCTTACCATGCTGCTCAACATACAAACGTGTTGAAATCATATAGTCAAAGGCTGATTCTGACTCACAGAAGCGTAAGTGCTGCAATTTTCCTGTGGCGTCATCGATAAACACCAATAGACAGCATTTAGGGGCTCTTCCTTCAAACCAGTCATGATGTGAGCCATCAATTTGGATCAGTTCACCATAACAGTCCCGGTTATAACGAGGCTGATATGGGCGTTTCAGGCGTTTGGAGCGAGGAATCCATAAATCGGCTGCAATCATCCAGGAACGCAGGGTTTCCACTGAAATATCGAATCCATGAATGGTAGTCAGCTTTTCATGCGCTAAAGTGGGTCCGAAACCATGGAATTGCTCAGCAACCATATTGAGGCACTTGAGCCTGAGTTCTTCAGGAAGCCTGGAATTGCTGGTTTGACCACGACCGGCATGGGCTAATGCAGCTGGGCCTTGAGCTTTGTATTTTTGCAGTAAACGCCTGATCTGACGTTCTGAAATATGAAGTAGCTGAGCAGCCTGGGATTGAGTTATGCGTTGATCGCAGATTTCCTGCACGACCGACAATCGTTTAAGTTCTTTATCCGACATAGACACCAACATATCAAACCGTCCGCTTCGATAATCGCAAAAGCGCATATTCTAAAAGCGGACATTTTTACTTTGGAGAAACCGGACATTTCTATTTTGGAGTTACAAACGCATTTCGTATAAGGTGTATTATGTTAATTTTAGATTTTTTAAAAAATTAGGGCATCCATGAATCCTTTAGAATTCTACTGTTTAATATTGAAAAATATGGATAAAAACCTGGCTAAGAAACTAGGTAAAATTGAGAAAAAATATACTAATGTTCCATTTAAAAATGATGAAATAGCTAAAGTTAAAATTAAATCCGAATTTGCTTCAGAAATGGGGTTTTTCGTACTTAATTCAGCAACTTCTTTAGCTGTAGATGAAGAAAACTATAATTTTGCATACTGCTTAAAAATCTTAGAACTATATCCAATTAAGAATAACGATTTTTTTTATTGGAATGAGCATATAAAGCTATTTTCAGAATTAGAAAAAAATAATTTTTTATATGAAGATGTCTGCAAACTACATGATTTTCTGGTAAATAACTTTAGCTTTAACGGTGATTTAAAGAATATTATTAGTCATGAGATGCTTAGAAATTCTGGCGTCAATATACTGCTAATTTTAATTCACTTAGATCATTTAATTTCTAAGAAGTGGGGATTCCAATCAATCTCACTAAACCAAGCATTAAAGTTTAAGTTTAAAAATAAACGACCATACTTCCCATCAAAAACTTTTACAGATTTTCTTTTATTTATCTTAAAGATAAATGCAAAGTTTGAAGCAACAAAAGGACATAAAGTCGAGATTCTGAAGACTATTCCTCCAACTAATGGTTTTGAGCAATGGTTAGATCCTTCTCTCGAAGATGAACAAATTAAAGAATTTATACAACTAATTAAAAAAGTTAGAGAAAACAGAAGACTATGCTACTTGAATGAAGTCTATGAGTTCCTAGGTCTACCTTATGGTGAGTTTAAAAATGATGAAATTTATGAACAAGTCTCAGAAGAGAATTATTTATTCCTGAAAAATGAACTTCCAGAAGATAAGTGGTTTGAAAGTATTAATGCCATAGCTGGCCTATGGTTAATATATTTTTGGCAAGACTTTTATTATAAACATTTTCAAAAAACAGCCAGCGTTTCTACGTTAGCTACATCAGAAGATTTTATCGTGATATGGGAAGCCTTCCTGAAGAAATATCCTTCAGAAGGCCAATATCTTTGGCCTTCTGAATTGATATTACAAGATAAATAAATTTTTATTTACGAGGTGGATTATTGTCTCGGCCACCACCTGATGGATTTCCAGTAGTACTAGGCCAACCTGCTGTGCTCATAGTTTTCATCCTTATTTAGATTTCGTAGGTTTATGATTAGGATTCAATTGTCGGCTACGGTTGTCCTGATTCTGCGCATGTTGAATATTATTAGGATTTTTTACTGTAGCACGTTGATCATTCGCTGTTTGTGTCATTGCTTTCTCCTTAAAATGTTTGAACATCTGACAAGGAAAGTATGGCTTCAAAAAAATATGCATCTTGCCTGAAAAACAGTAAAAAAGTTTAAATTTTAACCAAAAAAATTATGTATTTAACATAATGGTGTTATACGAAATTAATGGATGTTCGTATAAATTACTTGCATATTGTATTCGATCGAATACAATATAGTGAGAAGATAAGGAATCCTCATGATTGAAATTAAACGTCTTCCAGAATTTGATGAATGGTTGGATGGCATTAAAGACAATATGACCCGTATCCGCCTGAATCGTCGATTAGATAAGGTTCAACGTGGAAACTGGGGAGACATTAAACCTCTCCAAGATGGCGTTTGGGAAATGAGAGAATTCTTCGGTTCTGGATGGAGGATGTATTACATCCAACATGGTGACGTTGTGATTGTAATGCTTGGTGGTGGAGATAAATCAACTCAACAACAAGACATCGATCGGGCAGTCAAACTATCGAAAACATTGGAGGATTAAAATGGTTAAAGTCGCTGATTTACCAAGTTTTGATATGGCTGAGTCGCTCAAAACTGAAGAAGACATTGTGATGTATCTCAATATGGTTCTTGAAGAAAATGATCCAGCTGAATTAGCCCATGCACTTGGTGTTATTGCTAAAGCTCGTGGCATGACTCAAATCGCTAAAGAAGCAGGGATTGGGCGTGAAGCACTCTACAAAGCCCTACGTCAGGATTCAGCACCACGTTTTGATACGATTAATCGTGTAGTAAATGCTTTAGGCTTAAAACTCACAGTACAACACGCTTAAAACTTTAAAAATATAGTAAAAATGGGAGCTAAAGGCTCCCATTTTTAGATTCGTATAAGGTGTATTATGTTAATTTTAGAAATTCTATATAAATATAGAATTTTTAAAACTTAAATTCTGGCATGTGTCCCATACTTATCAATCATGATCGAACTGGCTTCATTTAGACCACGTACTGTGACATTCGCACCATTCTTTTGAAATTTATTTACAACAGAATCAAGCATGGCGACTGATGTTACATCCCAAATGTGAGAATGGGTCAAATCAATAATCACCTCCTTTACATCCTCTTTAAAGTCAAAACCTTGCATGAATTTTTCAGAAGAACTAAAGAAGATCTGACCTCTCAACTCATATAAACGGGCCATTCCTTCAAAAGATGCTGTCACCTGGATATCATTTTCAAGTTTATTCGCCAGGAACAAGGCTGAAAGTAATACGCCTGTTAACACACCCAAAGCCAGGTTATGCGTAGCAACAACTACAATCACCGTCGCAATCATGACGATATTACTACTCTTAGGATTATCTTTTAACTGAGTGACAGAACTCCATTCAAAGGTACTGATAGAGACCATTATCATTACCGCTACCAATGCAGCCATTGGAATCACTTTGAGCCAGTCGCTGATAAATACAACCAGAATAAGAAGAAAAATGCCCGCAGAGAATGTTGATAAGCGTGTAAGGCCACCTGATTTTACGTTAATCATAGATTGACCAATCATTGCACAACCGGCCATGCCACCCATAAAGCCAGAAGCAATATTCGCAATCCCTTGTCCCTTACATTCCTGATATTTATCACTTGGCGTATCAGTCATTTCATCCACGATAGTTGCTGTCATCATCGATTCAAGTAAACCTACAGCCGCCAGTGCGACTGAATAAGGCAAAATAATCATCAATGTTTCAATATTCAAAGGAATATCTGGAATCAAGAACATTGGAAGTGTGTCAGGTAAAGACCCCATATCGCCCACGGTCCGTACATCAATTCCTAAAGCGATTGCCAATAATGTGATTGCAATGATGCAGACTAGTGGAGAAGGGAGTAATTTTCCTAATTTGGGAACCAGAGGGAATAGATAAATAATTGCTAAACCTAAAGCAACAAAAGCATATACATGCCAGGTCACATTAATCAGTTCAGGCAATTGAGCCATGAAAATTAAGATCGCTAACGCATTTACGAATCCAATAACCACAGATTTAGATACAAACCGCATTAACTTGGCGAGCTTTAAATAGCCTGCCAATATTTGAATCACGCCTGTCAAAATTGTTGCTGCCAGCAGATATTCAAGCCCATGCTCTTTGACCAATGTGACCATAAGCAGCGCCATTGCACCAGTGGCTGCTGAAATCATGGCAGGACGACCACCTACGAAAGAAATCACGACGGCAATACAGAAGGATGCGTATAGACCAACTTTAGGATCTACACCTGCAATAATTGAAAATGCGATGGCTTCAGGGATGAGTGCAAGACCGACGACTAATCCGGCAAGTACATCCCCACGGATGTTAGAGAACCACTGTTCTCGGACATTAGATAACATAAACATAGCCTGTTTTTTAATTTTTCAGATAGGCTAGTGATGTGATATATACAACACACAAACGACTACACCACATCACTAGACAGTGATGAGTTATTTACAGATTTAAGACGATAAATAAACTTAAGGTGGCGTAAGTGTCATAAGATGAAAGAACGTTTTAGAGTAAAAAAATCAGGACAAGGGTAACAGCTAGGTACTTTTTTATAAAGCCTGGATGTTATATCCAAGCTTTGTTTAATCGGTATTTTATGAAGCTTTTGGCTCCCCAAGTAATTGACCTATTTCCAAACGTGTATAGCCACGTTCTTTAAAAATCAAAACAATAGCCTGTTTATAATCTTCAGAAGTAGAAGTCTTATACTTAGTTATCAGTTGATTTTCAGAATTCAGCTCAAGATCATTTTTGATGGTCAATACTTCGCTAGAGATCTTGTTAAAGATATTTAGGTTAAACATACAGGCACTCGTCATCCGTATTATAGCGGCCCGACTATAACGAATACCTGTCTTAGCTACGCTAGACACCCTTGGCCGCAAGGATTACAAATTAAGAAAAATTCCGCAAGTTTTTGTCTATTGAAAGAATAAATAATCTCCCAACTGCTATCTATTTAACATAATGGTGGTTATACGAAATTCTGTTGTAGCCCCATACATTCAAGTTTATTTCTTGCATGAATGTATCCTATAGGATACATTACTCTTATGTACTCAATATATACCACTGAAGTCTTTGATGACTGGTTTACTAAGTTAAAAGACCTGCAGGCAAAAAGACGTATACAAGTCCGAATTGATCGGGTTGAAGATGGAAACTTTGGAGATACTGAACCAGTAGGTGAAGGTGTTTCTGAATTACGTTTCTTCTTTGGACCTGGCTACAGGATCTATTACTGTAAGCAAGGGCAAAGGGTCGTTATTCTTTTAGCAGGCGGAGACAAGTCTACGCAAAGTAAAGATATAAAACTTGCCCTACAATTAGCACAAGATTTAGAGGAGGAGCTGTAAATGGCTATCAAACTTCGCAAATGGGACAGTGCTGAACATCTTAAAACAGAAGAAGATATGCAAGCTTACCTACAAGCCTGTATCGATGAATCTAATGGTGATGCGGCATTCATTGCAAAAGCTTTAGGTAATATTGCTAAAGCTAAAGGAATGGCTCAATTATCAAGAGACACTGGTTTAGGTCGAGAAAGTCTTTATAAAGCACTTTCTGGCGATGTAAATCCAAGCTTTGATACTGTTATTAAAGTCGTAAAAGCACTGAATTTACGCTTAGCAATTTAAAAAAAACTAGTAAAAAAGGGAGCTTTAAGCTCCATTTTTCATTTCAACTTCGTATAACGTGTATTATGTTAATTTTAGGAAAAGTGAAAAATAATCTACAATAGAATCTACGAAAAATTGGCCATCAATTATGCCTGATTTCTCCAGTGGAAATAATTGGATTGTGAGATCCCCCACTCAAAATCATAAATTAGAAAGAATTGAAGCATTTCTTTCCAATTATGCTTATAAACCTCACCGACATGATACTTATGCTATTGGCAGGACTCTTTCCGGAGTTCAAAACTTTCATTACAAAGGTACATTGCAACATAGCTTGCCAGGCATGACTATGGTTCTACACCCGGATGAAAAGCATGATGGTGAATCAGGAACATTAGATGGCTATCGCTATAGAATGATTTACATCGAACCAGCGATGATCCAAACCATTTTAAAGGGTAAACCTTTGCCTTTTATCAGACATGGCTTAAGTAATGATATTCGCCTGTTTAGGGCAATGGATAGCTTTCTAAATAATATAAATAATTATATGGATACCCTAGAAGAGGAAGATGCTCTATTTGATTTGGCAACTACACTGTGTGAAATTTCAGATACTTCATCTAACCAAAACAAAAAATTTGACTACAAGGCAGCAGAGAGAGCGCGTGAGTGTATTTTGGCGTATCCACATGAAAACTTAAGTTTGTCAGATTTAGAGAAACATGCTGATCGTGACCGCTGGAGCCTTTCTCGTGATTTCCGATTATTATTTGGAACTAGCCCACACCGTTATATGATCATGCGTCGCTTAGAAACAGTTAAGTTCTACCTTGCTCAAGGGGAGTCTATTGTTAATGCTGCTTTAAATGCAGGCTTTTTTGATCAGAGTCATATGACCAGACATTTTATAAAAACATTTGGTTTAACTCCCACTCAATGGAAAATGATAAATATTAAAAGATAGCCGTTCGATTTGAACGGCTAATTTGTCCTACAGCAGATTTATTCCATTAAGAAAATCTTTGAACATAAAAAGCCCTGATAAAATCAAGAGTATACCCATCAGCTTATTTAGCCGATTAAACCAGATAGGATTAGCAATTTTGTTGCCTAATACTTTTCCAACCAGAGCATAGGTGAATGGTGCGCCAACAGCACCAAGTGAAATCAGTAAAGAAACTATCAAGATCATGATTCCTGTGATTTTGGCTGCAGGGTACATAATTGTCGTAACAGGTAGAATGACGAGAATGGCTTTTGGATTTAATAACTGAATAAATAAGCCATTTAAGAATGTTAGATGGCTTTCTTGCTGTTGAGTTGTTTCTACATTCGCCCTAATCATTTTTATAGCCAAGTAGAATGTATAAATTGCACCCGCTAAAGCAATATAATGAATCAATCCATGTGGAATAACAGCTTCACCTATATAGCCAAACAATACGAATAAGATCAACATGGCGAAACCAATGCCTAGGTAAAATCCTATAGTCTTTTTTAATTGACCTGTAAGGCCAGAATTTAGCCCCATAAAATTTACAGGGCCTGGGCTATACATAACGCTTAATGTATAAAGAAATATTTCCACAGAGTTCACTCAATTAGATAGCAATAAACATCAAAGAGAGAACGGTATCGAGTTATAGGCCTTAAAGATTGTACGTTTGTGCTGAACTAATTAAAAATTTCTATTTAACTTATGTTCACCTAAAGTTCACTTCATAAGTGTATAAAGAAACTATGTATTGTATTTTCAATTGCTTATATAAATATTAGTCTTGGTTTAGAATTTTAAAGTTCATGAACTATGAGAAAAAACTAAGATACGATCAAAATTGTAGAACAACAAAATTATTTATACTAATTTACAAGCCACGCTGTTTAAGCGTGTCATTAAAAAATAAATCTTTTAATCTCTCCACACAATCTCCACACAATCTCCACACAACATCAGCAATTCATAAACACTGCTATTTCAAAATAGTAGTATCTAAAACCCCCCCTCTGAAAAAGCATGTCAACACATTATCATTTAATAGGTTCAATACTTATTACAACTGTACTTTTAATCGGCTGTACACAAGCCAAAGATGCTGAACAGTCCCCAACAGAAATGCCACCAGCGGTTGTCAGTACCATCACGGTATTACCGCATTCCATGAATTTAATTGAAAATCTTCCAGGCCGTGTTGTCGCTTACCGTATTGCTGAAATTCGCCCGCAAGTAGGTGGAATTGTTGATAAAGTACTTTTTAAGCAAGGCTCTTATGTGCAAGCAGGTCAACCGCTTTTTAAATTGAATTCTGAAATATTTCAGGCAGATGTAAAAAGCAATCAAGCCACTTTAAACCGTGCACAAGCTGAGGTGACACGTTTGCAGGTGCTGTTAAAACGCTACACTGAATTAGTAAAAGTAAATGCGGTTAGTCAGCAGGAATACAACAATACCGAAGCAGATTATCAAAAAGCAAAAGCCGATGTGGCGCAAATGCAAGCCATGTTAAGCAGACAACAACTTAATCTTAAATATGCGACTGTTACAGCCCCTATCTCGGGAACGATTGGTGAAATCTTAGTGACTGAGGGTGCATTAGTTGGTCAAGGTGATACTAATGCAATGGCCGTAATACAACAGATTAATAAAGTCTATGTTGATGTAAAGCAATCAATTAGTGATTATGAAAAACTACAGGAAGCTTTACAGCAAGGTGACGTGTCAAATACCAAACATACGGTTGAAATCCTAAATAGTCAGGGTAAACCTTATAACGTTACAGGTGAAATCCTATTTTCGGATACTAAAGTTGATCCTGATACGGGTGATGTCACAATCCGTATTTTAGCCAATAATGAAAATCAAAAACTTTTGCCAGGCATGTATGTTCGAGTCAATATGAGCCGAGCTCAAGTTGAAAATGCGCTCCTAGTTCCAGAACAAGCGATTCAACATGATATTAGTGGTAAAGCCAATGTTACGATTGTTAATCAAAAAGGTTTAGCGCAAAGCAAGCCTGTTCAGCTTGGTCAACGTTATCAAAATAACTATGTGATCAAACAAGGGTTACAAGCAGGTGAGAAAGTCATTGTTGAAGGGGCTGATCGTATACAGCCTGAGCAAAAATTAAAAATTAAGCAGTGGCAACCTACAAATATTAAGGAAAATGGAGGACAGCAATAATGTCCCAATTTTTCATTAGGCGTCCTATTTTTGCATGGGTGATTGCTTTATTTATTATTCTGTTGGGTGTACTAAGCATCCCCAAGTTACCTATTGCACGATTCCCAAGTGTTGCGCCACCACAGATTAGTATTACGGCAATCTATCCAGGTGCTACGCCAAAAACATTGAATGATAGTGTTGTGACCTTGATTGAGCGGGAAATGTCAGGTGTCAAAAACTTACTTTATTACAGTTCAAGTTCAGATAGTTCTGGAACAGCAACAATCACCGCAACATTTAAACCAGGTACAGATGTAGAACTTGCACAAATTGATGTGCAAAACAAAATTAAAGCCATTGAGTCACGCTTACCTCAAACAGTGCGACAACAAGGGCTGATGGTCGATGCTGCGTCGTCTGGTTTTTTAATGATGGTGGGCTTAAGTTCACCGAATGGCAAATATAGTGAAATTGATGTCAGTGACTATATGACTCGCTATGTGATTGAAGAATTAAAGCGGGTTGACGGTGTTGGTAAAGTCCAAAATTTTGGTGCTGAAAAAGCCATGCGGATTTGGGTCGATCCAGATCGTTTGGTTTCTTATGGATTGAGTATTCAAGATGTGAATACAGCCATCCAAAACCAAAACTTGCCGATATCACCAGGTCGTATTGGTGATGTTCCTGCTTTGACGGGGCAACAAATTACTATTCCTTTAACTGCTCAAGGTCAATTAGAAACTGTAGAGCAATTCAAGAAAATTAGTTTACGTGCTCAACAAAATGGCGCCAATGTTCGACTGTCGGATGTCGCTCGTGTCGAAATCGGGGCACAGATGTATAACTTTGCGATTTTAGAAAATGGCAAAGCCTCTACAGCTGTGGCGATACAAATGAGTCCTGGTGCCAACGCTGTCAAGACTGCAGAAGGTGTTAAAGCGAAAATTGAACAGTTAGGTTCAGCACTGCCTGATGGTATGAAATTCTCTATACCTTACGACACTGCACCTTTTGTAAAAATCTCGATTGAAAAAGTAATCATGACATTGCTTGAAGCTATGGCATTAGTTTTTATTGTCATGTTTATCTTTTTACACAATGTTCGATACACCTTAATTCCGGCGATTGTTGCACCGATTGCATTGCTTGGCACATTCTCAGTCATGCTGCTTGCTGGTTTTTCGATTAATGTGCTGACCATGTTCGGTATGGTGCTTGCGATCGGGATTATTGTCGATGATGCGATTGTGGTCATTGAGAATGTTGAACGCATTATGGCGACAGAAGGCTTATCTCCAGTTGAAGCCACATCTAAAGCCATGAAGGAAATTACCAATCCGATTATTGGCATCACCTTAGTGTTAGCCGCTGTATTCTTGCCGATGGCATTGGCGTCAGGCTCAGTGGGGATTATCTATCGTCAGTTCACCATTACCATGTCGGTTTCAATTTTATTCTCAGCTTTCCTTGCACTGACATTAACCCCTGCGTTATGTGCAACGATGTTAAAACCGATTGATCAAGACCATCAGAAAAAGGGTGTTTTTGCATCGTTTGATCGCAGTTTTGAGAAGCTGAACAATCGCTATGAACGCAGTTTATTTAAAGTAATTAAACATAAAACCCTCGCAATGTTATGTTTCTTAGGCATTGTCATTGTGCTGATTTTTAGTTTTAAACACGTTCCGACTGCGTTTATGCCAGAAGAAGATCAGGGGTGGTTTATGACTTCGATTCAACTTCCTGCGGATGCAACTCAAGAACGTACCCGTAAAGTCGTTGCTGAGTTTCAAAATTATTTAGACCAAGAAACGGGGATTAAAGACAATATGGCGGTCTTAGGTTTTGGTTTTAGTGGATCTGGTCAGAATACAGCGATGTATTTTACCAATCTATTGCCATTCGAAGAGCGTACTATTACGGCACAAGAAGTCGTGAATAATGCCAATATAGCGATGGCTGAAAGTTCAGAAGGTCAAACCATGTCTGTGTTACCACCAGCAATTGATGAATTGGGTAACTCATCTGGTTTTTCACTGAGATTATTAGATCGTGGCAATATTGGCATGCCTGCTTTAAGAGAAGCACAAGATCAGCTTTTAGCATTAGCAGCACAAAGTAAAATCGTGGCGGAGGTCTATCCTGAAGGTTTGCCAGAAGGCAGTTCTGTACAGCTTAAAATTGATAGAGATAAATTGCAGGCATTAGGTGTTAATTTCAGTGATGTGACCGATATTATTTCAACCTCAATGGGTTCGATGTATATCAATGATTTTCCAAATCATGACCGTATGCAGCAAGTCATTGTGCAACTTGATGCCAAATCACGCATGAGTATTGAAGATATTCTTCAGATTAAGGTGAACAGTCAAAGCGGTAAATTGGTTTCAATGTCTGAAATAATTACTCCAATTTGGCAACATTCCCCACAACAATACAATCGTTACAACGGTCGTCCATCATTGAGTATTTCTGGCAGTCCAGCAGCAGGTATATCTTCAGGACAAGCCATGACTGAGATGGAAAATTTGATTGAACAACTTCCGAAAGGTGTGGGTTATGAGTGGACTGGGATTTCTCTAGAAGAAAAACAGTCGGAATCACAAACCTTGTTTTTATTACTGTTGTCGATGTTAGTCGTTTTCCTTGTCTTGGCAGCGCTTTATGAAAGCTGGTCAATTCCATTCTCTGTGATGCTAGTTGTCCCTCTAGGGTTGATTGGCGCCTTTTTAGCAGTAATGTTACGTGGTATGCCAAATGATATTTTCTTTAAGGTCGGCATGATCACGATTATTGGTCTATCTGCAAAGAATGCTATTTTGATTGTTGAGTTTGCAAAAGCACTAAGAGAAGAAGGAATGGGTTTAGTGGAGGCAACCGTTGCAGCCGCTAAATTGCGCTTACGTCCAATCCTAATGACATCTTTGGCATTTACCTGTGGCGTTATTCCTTTAGTCATTGCCAGTGGCGCTAGTTCTGAAACTCAAAAAGCGATTGGTACAGGCGTCTTTGGCGGCATGATCAGCGCAACAATTCTAGCTGTTATTTTTGTACCGATTTTCTTTATTGTCGTCATGAGCATGGTTGAGAAATTCTCGAAACGTAAAGCGGCACATTAAGCATCAAAACTGAGAATAAAAGCTGTGGGTTAACGAGTTTAGCCCACAACAAATCTTTCATTTACATCTTTATTTCAGAATTGATTTAATAAACCATCAATATAGGTTTAATCATGAAAGCTACCAATCTTGATCCGAAACGCTGGTGGATATTGCTCGCTGTCGTGCTTGCATTTCTGCCGATTGTGATTGATATGACTGTACTGCATGTTGCGGTTCCCTCATTAACCCAATCGCTGAGTGCCACAAGTAACCAAGTCTTATGGATTATTGATATTTATCCATTACTTATGGCTGGACTTTTAGTTCCGATGGGAACTTTGGCTGATCGTGTCGGCAATCGTAAGATTCTGCTGATTGGCTTGGTTATATTTGGAATTGCCTCAGTCCTTGCGGCATTTTCCCAAACGGCTTCTATGCTGATTGCCGCACGTGCTTTATTAGCATTAGGCGGTGCCATGATTATGCCCTGTGTATTGGGTATTATTCGCAGAACCTTCGAAGACAGTCGCGAACGTGCCATTGCGCTGGGTATTTGGGGCACAATCGGATCAGCCGGTGCCGCCATTGGACCGCTCATTGGTGGGGGATTGTTAGAATATTTCTGGTGGGGTTCAGTTTTCCTGATTAACGTCCCAATCATGCTGGTTGTCGCACCAATGTGCTATTTCTTATTGTCCCGAAAAGAAGCTATAACCCCTGGACATTGGGCATTTGGTCAAGCGCTATTGCTGATTGTCGGTTTGATTTCGTTTGTATATGCACTAAAAGCAGGCTTAGGCGGTAAACAGTCGTTGTTGATTGTCTTGCCTTTGGTCGTTTTATCTATCGGCTTATTAACCATATTTGTACGCAAACAGCTGAATTCTCCTCAGCCGATGCTAGATCTTTCGCTATTTTCACGTCCTGCTATTTTAGCCGGCATTATTATGGCAATGGTTGCTGCAGGCGCTTTGGCAGGGGTTGAGTTAACTTTGGCAATGGAGCTGCAATATGTCATTCGTTTAACACCGCTGCAAGCCGGTCTTTTTATGGTTCCGATTATGGTTGCGGCCGCTATTGGCGGGCCTATTGCTGGTTTTTTATCCAATAAATTTGGACTCCGTCTGGTTGCGACCATGTCATTAATATTGGCAGCAATTGCGTTGGTCAGTTTGAGTTATTCAGATTTTCATCATCCGGGAATCATCGTTCCCTTTATTTTAGCTTCGATTGGATTAACACTGAGTATTGGTTTAACAGCTTCATCCATTGCGATCATGGGCTCAGTACCTGCAGAAAAGGGCGGTGCGGCAGGTTCACTTGAAAGTACAGGTTATGAACTGGGTACAGGACTAGGTATTACTTTATTTGGTGTTTTCATGGCCTATATATTTGGCAGTCATCTTCAAGTGCCGTCAGATTTAACTGCTGTTTTAGCAGAAAAAGCCAGACTTTCGATTGGTGATACCTATTTAGTGGCGAGCCAGTTACCCGTTGAACAAGGTACAGCATTGATTAACGCAGGTAAAATTGCCTTCAGTTCAGCTCATGTTAATTTATTATTAACAGCAGGGATTATCATCGGGATACTCTCCATTGTGGTATTTTTTATGCTAGCTAAATATCGAGATGAGAATTCATTGTGATGAAATTTATTTGAGGATCATCAAACAGAATGGTTAAGTTCAGACATCAATTTATCTTAAATTTATGGTTTAAATTAAGCCGTATTAATCTGAACTTAACACATTATAAATGAGTTGATGTCTTACGATTTAGTTGAATAGTAAAACAGCTGCCACCTAAGTTTTTGGATTTAGAATAATAAATATGACCTTGGTGTGCTTCAATAATTGCATCAATCACTGCCAAGCCTAATCCAGTACCGCCATCTAGACATGATCTAGAGTCTTCCAGTCGATAGAAGGGTTTGAACAGGTGTTTAAGATGCGATTCATCAATACCAGGACCTTCATCTTCAAACGTCAATACCCAATGTTCTGCTGTGGTTACAGATGTAATATTTATTTTTCCAGCATTCGAATATCTTAGAAAGTTAGAGAACAATGCAATAAAGACCTGTTCCATCCTTCTTATATCAACGCAAACCAATTTATCCGTCAAATTTAAAACAATAGTTAAACCTTTAACATGAAACCGTTCATTAAACATCTGCAGACATTTTTCAATACTATTTTTTAAATTGGTCTTTTCTAGTTCTAATCGTAATTGTTTATTTTCAATAAGTGTCAGTGTCCGTAAATCTTCCACAAGGTAAGATAAGCCTTCGACTTGGTTCAATAAGCTTAGGTGTAAAGCTTTATCGGCAATAAATATACCATCGACAATACCTTGCAAGCGACCTTGTAATATTGTCACAGGTGTTCGTAATTCATGTGCAATTGCAGCATTCCAAACAGTTGAATTCTTAACTGATACTTCAAGTTGGTTTGCCATTTCATTGAAGTTCTCAATAAGAGACTTGATTTCATGTGGAATATCATGATGTGGCTGTTTAATTCTGAGTGCTAAATTGCCTTGTTGAATTTGTTGAATAACATCTGCTAAATCACTAATTGGCTGTGTATAGCGTTTTCCATATTTAAAGGCGAGGATAGTAGAAAGAAAAAAGCCTGTTAATAGCACTAAAAACAGCCAGATAAAGTCAACGGAGGTAACTGAAAATTCATTTGAATTAATAACTTGTGTATTTAGAAAACCTATTTTTATCGCCCAGCTATAAACAAAATAGCCAATCATGAAAGATAACAGCGTAATGCCTAAATTGAATAGGCTCATCATGATAATAAACTGGAAGTTAATTCCAACAGAATTTTTAAAAAAGTTAAATTTCATGATTTTGATCTAAGCGATACCCCACGCCACGGACATTGATTAATAAGCCATTTACATCATTTTCTTCAAGTTTTTTGCGTAATTTGCTGATATGGCTATCTACAGTGCGATCTAAAGCATCACTTTCAGGCATACAGTTTTGGATCAATTCATTACGTGTAAAGACTTTATTCGGTGTTTTTGCCATCAAAAACAGTATCTTATACTCAGTTAACGTAAGGTTGAGCAACTGATTTCTTTGACCATTTGAAATGTAAACTTGATGATGATCTGGATTAATTTCAATATTTCTATAACGAATAATATTAGTTATTTCCATATTTTGGCTTGTACTTCGTCTAAGTACGGCTTGTATTCGTGCAATCACTTCGTTTGGGTTAAATGGCTTAATAATAAAGTCATCAGCACCCATTTTTAGCCCCATGATCTTATTCACTTGATCATCTAAGGCAGTCAGCATAATGACAGGTAAATGACTTGTTTGACGGATGATTTGTAGAATTTCCCAGCCATTTAGTTTGGGTAATTTAATATCAAGGAGAATCAGGTCGATAGAGTTGGCTTTTAGGCACTCTAAAGCTTGTTGTCCATCCAATGCACGGATGACCTGCATGTTTTCATTTTTTATGTATTTTTCAAGAATGTCACCAATATCATAATCATCTTCTACAACGAGAATGACGCTGTTTTCGAAGCTGTGCTGTAGATTTGGATACATATATTTTATCTTAGATGAAGTAGCTATGCATTTTAACATTTAATTGTGTAATGGAGATGATTAGACGAGCAGTCATTTATATTTGTAATTGAGGGGTGACATATAATAAAATTCGTTGCATATCAGTATTAATGAACAAAATGTCAATTATCATTCATTTAACATAATGGCTGTTATGCGAAACGAGATCTACCAGCTCTCGTTTTTTGTTATGGAAACTGCTAAAATTCAAATACGCCATTGACGTATAAAGAGTCCATGTTATTTATTGAAACCAGCATCTTTACCAAGCAAATTAAAGACCTTGTATCTGATGAGGAATATCGTCAACTTCAGCAAGATCTTTTGGTACAGCCTGATAGAGGTGACCTAATCAAGAATGGCGGTGGTATTCGCAAAGTACGTTGTGCTCAAGGTAACAAAGGGAAAAGTGGTGGGATACGGGTGATTTATTATTGGGTCACCGAGGATGATCAGATCTTTTTCTTAGTGGCTTATCCAAAATCAGTAAAAGATAATTTAACAGATAAGGAAACCGCCATTCTGCACCAACTCGTGAAGGAGCAATTTCATGGATAACAACTTATTTGATGACTTGGTTGCTTCAATCAAAGAAGCTGGAGCTATCAAACGTAAAGAAGTTAAAGCAAGCCGAGTTACAGAACTCGAATTGCCTGATATTAAAGAAGTACGTGAAAAAACTGGCTTGAGCCAAAATGAATTTGCTGCACGTCTACATATTAGCCCCCGTACCCTGCAAAATTGGGAACAGGGACGACGCTATCCAACTGGACCAGCAGCTACATTGATTCGAATTTTAGATGCTCACCCAAGCCTTATTTGAAAAAATTACTTAAAAAATGGGAGCTTAAGGCTCCCATTTTTATTTCGTATAAGGTGTATTATGTTAATTTTAGAAAATCTTCACTACTATTCCTTTTAAAATAAGCCTTATATCCAAGCATAAAACAAGGTTGTCTAGACTTCTTTTAACAGTAAAGTTATCATAAAACTGAATTTTATTTTTTAGGTAAGTTTATGCATTCTATCCGCATTCGTTAAGACACAACTATTTGCATAGTGACACTATTTTATAATGGTGGGCTTTTGTTGTGTCTTTAAGAATATATGCGGATATATAAAGTAAAAGTATGCTTAATTTATAAGTATGCTTTTAGTGCATAGTTTCCAGTTATAACTTAATTGACTAGCTATTTGTCCACCCTGTGGATGAATAGCTTTTTTTTTGGGAGGACACTGTGATGCTAGCTTTTGTTTTCACCTAAATCCTGTTTGCTGCATAAAAAATTTCAAGAGCTAAACAGGAGTAAATAAAAATGAGTTTAATTATTAAAGCGAGAAACATACGCTTGGATTATGCTGGGCGTGATGTTTTGGATATTGATGAATTGGAAATTCACTCTTATGACCGTATTGGTCTTGTGGGTGATAACGGAGCAGGAAAGAGTAGTTTACTCAAAGTACTTAATGGCGAAATTGTTTTAGCCGAAGCGACATTACAGCGTTTTGGTGATTTTGCACATATCAGCCAACTGGGCGGAATCGAAATAGAAACGGTCGAAGACCGGGCAATGTTATCTCGCCTTGGTGTTTCCAATGTACAAAACGACACAATGAGTGGCGGAGAGGAAACTCGTGCAAAAATTGCTGCCGCATTTTCCCAACAAGTACATGGCATTCTAGCGGATGAACCAACCAGCCACCTTGATCTCAATGGAATAGATCTACTTATTGGTCAACTTAAAGCATTTGATGGAGCATTACTTGTTATCAGTCATGACCGATATTTTCTTGATATGGTTGTAGACAAGATATGGGAGTTAAAAGACGGTAAAATTACGGAATATTGGGGTGGTTACTCGGATTACTTGCGTCAAAAAGAAGAAGAGCGACAACACCAAGCCGTAGAATATGAGCTGATGATGAAGGAACGGGAGCGATTAGAATCTGCTGTGCAAGAAAAACGCCAGCAAGCTAATCGATTAGACAATAAGAAAAAAGGAGAAAAATCCAAAAACTCTACCGAAAGTGCTGGACGACTTGGGCATGCAAAAATGACTGGCACCAAGCAAAGAAAACTGTATCAGGCAGCTAAGAGTATGGAAAAGCGTTTGGCTGCATTAGAAGATATTCAAGCACCAGAGCATTTGCGTTCTATTCGTTTTCGTCAAAGTTCAGCCCTAGAACTGCACAATAAGTTCCCGATTACGGCAGATGGTCTGAGCTTAAAATTTGGTAGCCGTACTATCTTTGATGACGCTAACTTTATAATACCGCTTGGCGCTAAAGTCGCTATAACTGGATCGAATGGAACAGGGAAAACGTCCTTGTTAAAAATGATATCAGAACGTGCTGATGGATTAACCATATCTCCAAAAGCTGAAATTGGCTACTTTACACAAACAGGATATAAATTTAACACGCATAAATCTGTGCTCTCCTTTATGCAGGAAGAGTGCGAGTACACAGTTGCGGAAATTCGTGCAGTATTGGCTTCAATGGGGATCGGAGCGAATGATATTCAAAAAAACTTATCCGACTTATCGGGAGGTGAAATCATCAAACTGCTTTTATCCAAAATGCTTTTAGGAAAATATAATATTTTGCTTATGGATGAACCAGGAAACTATCTTGACCTAAAAAGTATTGCCGCATTAGAAACAATGATGAAGTCCTATGCAGGAACTATTATCTTCGTATCTCATGACAAGCAATTGGTCGATAATATTGCTGACATTATCTACGAGATCAAAGACCACAAAATCATCAAGACTTTTGAGAGAGATTGTTAATGATAGCCAATCTAATCCGAACATTAATTATTGAACTCTTTAAAGGAAATTAAAAATGACAATTCAAGATATTCAATCACTTGCTGAAGCACACGGCTTGTTGCTTACGGACAAAATGAATTTCAATGAAATGGGCATTGATTTTAAGGTCGTTTTTGCTCTTGATACAAAGGGGCAACAATGGTTGCTGCGTATTCCTCGTCGTGATGGCATGAGGGAACAAATCAAGAAAGAAAAACGCATTTTAGAATTGGTAAAAAAACATCTTTCTGTAGAGGTTCCTGATTGGAGAATTTCATCTACAGAATTAGTGGCTTATCCCATACTTAAAGATAATCCTGTTTTAAATTTGGATGCTGAAACCTATGAAATAATTTGGAATATGGACAAAGATAGCCCGAAATACATAACATCTTTGGCAAAAACCTTATTTGAAATCCATAGTATTCCTGAAAAAGAAGTTCGGGAAAATGATTTGAAAATTATGAAACCTTCAGATTTAAGACCTGAAATAGCAAACAATTTGCAGTTAGTAAAATCTGAAATTGGTATAAGTGAGCAATTGGAAACCCGCTACAGAAAATGGTTGGATAATGATGTTCTATGGGCAGATTTCACCCAATTTATACATGGCGATTTATATGCTGGGCATGTACTAGCTTCAAAGGATGGAGCTGTTTCAGGCGTTATTGATTGGTCAACAGCCCATATAGATGACCCAGCGATTGATTTTGCTGGGCATGTAACTTTGTTTGGAGAAGAAAGCCTCAAAACTCTAATCATCAAGTATGAAAAACTAGGGGGTAAAGTTTGGAATAAACTATATGAACAGACTTTAGAAAGAGCAGCGGCCTCTCCTTTGATGTATGGTTTATTTGCCTTAGAAACTCAAAATGAAAGCCTTATCGTTGGAGCAAAAGCTCAGTTGGGAGTTATATAATTTAAAAATATGATTGCTGAGAACTGCCTTGTTTTGAAACTTGGTTGGCTTTAATTAGTTTTTAGTATTCTTTATAGAAAATGCCTCGATCAAGGGGCATTTCTAACAATCATTTAACATAAAATTTCTTATGTGAAGTAACCTGAATGCAGCGGTGCCCCATTGGGGGCGCGTTGAGATAAGCCTCTTTTAGATAACTTTAGCAACTCGATAGACAGTTGCAACTCCACAATTCACTGCTTTGGCAATTTCTTCCTTAGTCATATTGCCAACTACTAGCAATTCTTTTATTCGTTTATGTTTAGCCTCATTTGCCTTCTTGCCTGTTGGTTTGTAACCCGAACGTGCCAGGCCCTGCTTAATACGTTCTATACGTTTCTCATTGTCTAGGCGGGCCATTGTTGCCAGAAGATCAATCAACATATTGTTGATGAGTTCCAAGATTGAATGAGTAATGCTGTCACTGGTTTGAATCATTTGGTAGGTAGTAGGAAGATCTGCTACGACTAAACGAAGTCCCTTCTCCTGGATCCTGCGCTTCAGCTCTTGAAAATCTCGTTGGGTTAGGCGTGATAAGCGGTCAATACTTTCAACTAACAATGTGTCACCTTGATTTGCTTCTGACAGTAGCTTATTCAATTCAGGTCGGTCTAACTTCGTACCACTATAGTTTTCCACGTACACAATGGTTTCACCCAAATTCAAGTTTTGGTTTAGATCCTGAAGAATCTGCAAAGCCCTTTCTGCATCTTGATCTTTAGTTGAAGCTCGTAGATAAATACGTGTATTCATTTCTATCATTTAATCTTAATTCTATTAGATTAATGATAATACTATCATTTAATTATTGCATTAAGTCTAATGATAGATATTGTATGCGATTTGGCTCGCTATCATTCAGGTATACTCTTTTGATAAAAAAAGCATAACTAAAAGCCATGCCTTGGGAATTCGTATAACGTGTATTATGTTAATTTTAGAAAATCTGTTTTAGTTTGTACCTTTTCAAAATTATGTAAAAAGCAAATAAAACACTTATCCAGAACAAATAATCAAAAATAAAATATAAGAAGATAAATTGATCTATTCCTATAATAATATTTAAAGGATCTAGCGCTATACTCCCACCTGGAGATACTTCACCATCTACTAAAAACTGTAAGGGAAATCCTCCTCCAATGACTTTAACTTTTCCAAGCTTGTCTACAACTATACGATCCACTAATGTATATTTCTGATAAAACAAAGATAAATAAGTAAAAATAAAAGATAAGCAATTGAAGTATAAAAATTTTTTCATAATTTCCTCTCATATATCTACTAATTTTAACAATTTTTAATCAGAGCCTTTTGGAATAATTTGCTTTAATTTCTCTATTACTCTCTCAAAAAATTCCTTTAATATGAAAAGATTAGAATTTATTTTATTAAGTTTACTTGCAGCCTGCAGTCCAGTTACAGAAAAAATTGAATCAAATATAGTTGTTCCACGTATTCAATATACGGGGGGAGCAGATAATGCAAGTTATAGTGAGGCTAAGCTTATTAGGGAAGGTAAATGCCTATACCTAGAACATGCTGATGGCTCTAAAGTTCTGCCAATTTTTGCTACAAAAACTCTAGATTGGGATACGGAAACTAAGAGCCTAAAAGTAGATTCGGATACTTATTTTTTAGGTGATAAAGCAGCATATGGAGGCGGAGAATCCTATCCTCTAGAAAAAAATAATTATTCTTGGATAACTGAAGTAGATCATAGCTGTGATACCTCAAAAGTTATAGTTATTAATCGACTCATAAGACCAATTGAAGAACTACCAAAATGAAGAATAGCCTATTTTACTGTCTTACATTAGTTCTACTTATAGGATGCCAGCCATTTGAAAAGGATGGATATATTTTTATTAAAAATCAGACTGATTATCCAATTACAGACCTTAAAGTAACTTATATTAGTGCTCAAAAAACTTATAGCTTAGGTACTCTTTATCCTTATTCAGAATATAAATACGCCATCAATTACGAGCGGCACAATGAGGATTCAATAATCTTTTCATATTTAGATAAAAATCATAAAAAGATTAATCAAGAAGTAGCTACGTATGCAGCCAAATATGATAGGAAAAGTTATGAAATAGTTATTCAATAGAATATAAATTACAATTACTAATTGAACGAAAAAACTTCAATTTGAAATTTCAAAAACTTGATTTTCCCACTAAACAACTATCCATTTAACATAGTGGTTGTTATACGAACTATCTTTGTAATGCATATTGCATTACAATATTCTCATGCATTCAATAAATGGGAAAATGATGGCTACTGTTAATTTCAGGGTCGATGAAGCCCTTAAAGAAAAGTCTTATTCCATCCTAAAAGAACAAGGAATTGCACCTACTGAGTTCTTTACTAATATTCTTGAATATATTGCTACGACTGGAAAGCTTCCAGTACAAAAAGCTTTACTCTCAGAGGAAGATGCTGATTTATTAGCTCTTGTTCGCAAACGTGTTAATGATCCTAAAGAGATGTTCGAGGAAGTCACATTAGATGACTTATAAGCTTTTACGTCATAAGGACTTCACTGCAGAATGGGAAAAGCTTCCTAGTGCTATACGAGATCAATTCAAGAAAAAATTAGCTAAGGTAATAGAGCAACCACATATTCCAAAGAATATGCTTAAAGGTGATCTTGCAGGCTGCTATAAAATAAAATTATTAAAAGCTGGTGTCCGACTTGTTTACCAGGTCAAAGATGATCAGGTAGTTATTTTGCTAATTACCGTTGGAAAACGAGCTGATAGCATTGTTTATGATGAAGCAAAAAAGCGGATAAAAGACTAAAAATGGGAGCTGCATGCCCCCATTTTTGGCTTCGTATAACGTGTATTATGTTAATTTTAGAAGATCTATACAATTCTGTACTTTTTCACAATCATAGAAAAAGCAAATAAAATACTTATCCAAAATAAATAATCAATAAAAAAATTGAGAAAAACAAATTGATCCATGCCGATGAAAATAAATAAAGGATTGATACTTATACTTCCGACTGGAGAGGTTTCACCATCTATAAGGAACTGGAGAGGAAATCCCCCAGCTATGACTTTAACTTTTTCAAGCTTATCTACAACTATGCGAGCAACTAATATATTTTTTTGATAAAGCAAAGATACGTAAGTCAAAATAATCGCTAAAAAATTAAAATATAATATTTTTTTCATAACTATTCTTTATCTTTTAAGTTAATTAAAAACAGCCAATAACATAAGCCAGGAAATAGAGCCAGAAAGCTAGCCCATGTATTGGTATACATCTTCCACCAATCTTCAGCAATCTTTCCAGTATGCCCCCATCCTAAAAGAATAAAAAATGGAGTAGCAATAATTAGAGAGGTAATACAGATGGTTAATAAATTAAGACTGTTATAACGATTTAAAAGAATTGAGAATATGTAGCTAAAAGGCACAGTCAAAATACAATAAGCCAAGTAAATAAGACCGTGTCCTACAAGAACTACGAAAATCGAGTATAGGCTGTATTCGTGATTCACTGCGATAAACAGGACTGTTGTTAAAAAAAGTAAAGGTAAAGGAGCAAGTAAGAGTGCTTTTACTATTTGTTCATTTGAGTATTTCACTAATTTAATTCTCTTATCTACTCAATAAATAATAATACTATAACGATTTTATTGGAGGTTTTTTGATTCTATTTAACATAATGGTGGTTATACGAATTGAACGTGTAAGCCCAAAGTAGAAATGTCCGGTTTCTCCAAAGTAAAAATGTCCGCTTTTAGAATATGCACTTTTGCAATTTTCTTAGCGGACGGTTTGATATGTTGGTGTCTATGTCGGATAAAGAACTTAAACGATTGTCGGTCTTGCAGGAAATCTGTGATCAACGCATAACCCAGTCCCAAGCTGCTCAGCTACTTCATATTTCAGAGCGTCAGATCAGACGTTTATTGCAAAAATACAAAGCTCAAGGCCCAGCTGCATTAGCCCATGCCGGTCGTGGTCAAATCAGCAATTCCAGGCTTCCTGAAGAGCTCAGACTCAAGTGCCTCAATATTGTTTCTGATCAACTGCATGGTTTCGGACCCACTTTAGCGCATGAAAAGCTCACCACCGTTCATGGCTTTGATATTTCAGTGGAAACACTGCGTTCCTGGATGATTGCAGCCGATTTATGGATTCCTCGCGCCAAGCGTCTGAAACGCCCGTATCAGCCTCGTTATAACCGGGACTGTTATGGTGAACTGATCCAAATCGATGGCTCACACCATGACTGGTTTGAAGGTCGAGCCCCTAAATGCTGTCTGCTGGTATTTATCGATGATGCCACAGGAAAATTGCAGCATTTACGCTTCTGTGAATCAGAATCAGCCTTTGACTATATGATTTCAACACGTTTGTATATTGAGCAGCATGGTAAGCCGTTGGCATTTTACAGCGATAAACATTCAGTCTTCAGGGTGAATCAAAGCAGTAAGAAAGACACCAAGATTACCCAGTTTGGGCGCGTACTCAGCACCCTGAATATCGATATTATCTTCGCTAATTCACCACAGGCCAAAGGCCGTGTAGAACGGGCCAATAGAACGCTTCAGGACCGTCTGATCAAAGAAATGCGCCTGGAAGGCATCTGTTCGATTGAGCAAGCGAATGCCTGGCTACCCTGCTTCATTGAGCAGTTCAATCAGAAGTTCGCCAAGATGGCTTTTAATCCCAAGGATTTACACCGGACTGTTACTGAAACTGCTGAGGAGTTAGATGATGTTTTTACTTGGCGTGAACCCCGCAGAGTCACGAATAGCCTGACGATTACTTATGATAAATGCGTATATCTCCTGGAAAACACGGAAGAAAACCAAAGATTGATTGGTAAGTATCTTGAGTTCCTAGAATACCCGGATGGTACAGTCGCGATTGAATATCAGGGAAGAAAAATCAATTACAGCATCTTCGATAAATTAAGTCAGCTTAACCAGCGAGAGATTGTTGAGAATAAACGTTTAGGTGCTGTTCTCAATCATATTCAACAACAGCATGAAGAATTGGAACAGCAATACAAACGCAATCGTTCTCAATCTATGCCAAGAAGACGTGCACAGAAAACAGCAATTCAACAACGAAATCTGAATCCTGTGCTTGACTTGGAAATGTCTGTATAGGACATTTCTATTTGGTTTTAAGATAGGACATTTCTACTTTGGAATAACAGAACGTAAGCGTCCGCTGAACCCCATGCCTATTTTTTAATTCGGTTCAGGTTTCCAGCGGTGTGGTAGCAATTCTTCAATCTGAGTCACTTTATGTGTCGGCAACCTTTTCAGCACATCACTTAAATAGGCATTTAATCCTGAGAACTAAGAATTATCATTTAAAAATACCACAAAGTAGTATAAAATAAACTACTACAAGGTAGTATGAATGCAATCAATGTATACAATATGTGAGACTCCATTATTTACTAAATACTGTCTTGTTTATTGGACTCAGGAAGAATATGAGGAATTCAAAACATTCTTAGCATTAAATCCTGAAGCAGGAGATGTAGAGCCTAATGCAGGTGGTATTCGTAAGATTAGATGGACTAGCGGTGGTAGAGGTAAAAGTGGTGGTGTCAGAGTCATCTACTTTAATCGTTTAGCAAATGGAGAGATTTGGTTATTAACCTTGTACAGTAAAAAGCAAACTGTACAGCTTAGTAAGAAGACTCTTCAAGCATTAGTGGAGAAACTAAATGACTCGTTTAATGACTGAAAAAGAACTTGAGGCTTTTGAAGCAACTAGGGATATTGAAGCTGAAATATTACAAGGCATCGACGATATGCTTACTAGTAATGCAGCGAAAAGAACCGTAATCACTGAGACAGATGTAGCGTTAGCTCGTAGAAAGGCTCAACTAACACAAGATCAGTTTGCTAAGATTCTTGGCGTATCAAGACGTACTCTTGAATCATGGGAACAAGGTGCGAGAAGACCATCAGGAGCAGCAACATCCCTTATTCGATTATTTATTGTTGATCCAAAATTTGTAAAAGAGAGTCTGGCTTAATTTAGACAGCTCTCTACTATATTTATTTAAGGTTTTTTATGAAGCACTTAGGATTTGTGGGAAAAAGTACTGAATATTTAGGGTATACCCATATTGAAATTATCAATAGCTCATTACGCTTATCTTTCAATATTCCATCAACAAAAGATCTAGAAGAAACCTTTAAAAAGATAGTCGAAAATAACTATGATTTACTCATGGAAACATCAGCAGAAATCGAGTTCGAATTAGAAAGTGAAACGCTAGCAAAGATAGAAACCATCATAAAAGAAAAAGGGATTGAACTTGATGAGTTTGTTCAAAATGCGCTGATTAAACTTATCAACCAAAATGAATTGGCTAAGACTGATTAGACCTTAAATGCAGACAATAAAAAACCCCAGCATCCTGCCGGGGTTTCTCATATTGGGTTGCTAGGTATGACTCCTGTCTTACCTCACGCTCCTGGTGCGATCTTTCTTATTCTTGTTGTTTGGAACTTCCTGTTCCTGATGAGTTCATCATAGGAAAATTCCACTGTTCCTGGTAGCCGCAAAGAGCCGAGATTGTTGTGCGCCAGGGCGTACAAAATAGCCTAAATTTTATCCACAGCCATTGGGGATAGTTTCGGATCCTGAAAGCCGATGAAATGGGCACTGATTGCCAAATTGATCGTTTTTTAATCAAATTTACTGGCAAAATATTACAGATCTGCTTAAAAACTCACCAACTTATTACAAAAGCCGATTTTTTGCTTTTTCTTAGTCATGGCTAAATTTTCAAGTGATTGATATTTATATTAATATACAAGTGTACTTCGTATAATCGCCATTATGTTAAATAGAGGGAAAATCTATTTTTAAAGTGATAAAATTATTGCAGTTATTTTAAGAATAGCTGCTTTTGATACTTGATCATCTATCCTAATTAAAAACTGTTTTTTAATAATTTGGAATATAAATAAGATTTAGTTAAAATTAACATTATTCATATAAATTAACATTATGTATTACATTTACTAATAATTTAAAATAATTAGTAGAAAAAAATTATGTTTTAATTATTTCTTTGATTATATAAGTTGAGAGTAAAAAATGATTAATACGGAATTTTCAAAGTGTATTTCTGCATGTACAAACTGTTCACTTATTTGTACTGAATGTGCAACTTCTTGTTTAAAAGAAAAAGATTTAGAGATGATGCGTGAATGTATTCAACGTTGTCTAGAATGTGCAGATATTTGTCAGTTATGTGTGCGTATGCAACAACATAACTCACCTTTCCTCAAAGAGATTTGTGAGCTTTGTGCTAAGATCTGTGAATATTGTGCGGAAGAGTGTGAAAAACATTCACATGATCATTGTAAAAAATGTGCTGAGGCTTGCCGTCAGTGTGCAGAAGAATGTCGAAAAATTGCCATGTAAAATACTTCAATAATGTTAATTATATGCTCTAGACTAACATAATCATTCTGCTAGTCTAGAGCCTTTCCTAAAATTAACATAATACACCTTATACGAAGCCAAAAATGGGAGCTTTAAGCTCCCATTTTTAGTCTTTAATTCGCTTTTTCGCTTCGTCATAAACTATGCTATCAGCTCGTTTTCCGACGGTAATGAGCAGGATAACTACCTGATCATCTTTAACTTGATAGACAAGTCGGACACCAGCTTTTAATAATTTGATTTTATAGCAACCTGCAAGATCGCCTCTAAGCATATTCTTTGGAATATGTGGCTGCTCTATGACTTTGGCTAGTTTCTTTTTAAATTGATCTCGTATAGCAACAGGGAGTTTTCCCATTCTGCTGTAAAGTCCTTGTGACGTAAAAGCTTATAAGTCATCTAATGTGACTTCCTCAAACATCTCTTTAGGATCATTAATGCGCTTACGGACAAGAGCTAATAATTCTTCATCTTCTTCCGAAAGCAAAGCTTTTTTGACAGGCAGTTTCCCAGTCGTAGCAACATACTCAAGAATACTAGTGAAGAAATCAGTAGGTGCAATACCTTGCTCTTTAAGGATTGAATAAGATTTTTCTTTAAGGGCTTCATCGATCCTGAAGTTAACAGTAGCCATCATATTTCCCAAGTATTTAATGTACTAGGAATATTGTAATGCAAATTGCATTACAAGTCGACTTCGCATAACAGCCATTATGTTAAATGGAAGGAAGCAAAATAAGTTAACATTTTGCTTCCGGCCACATTAAGCTAGAGTTTTATTTAAATAAAGCTATTTAGTAATCATTAAATTAATTAAAATCTAAATCTAACACCAGCTCCATATAACCAACCTTTCTCAGAGTTTGATTCTATTTGCCACGACGTTTCATCATTACCTTTTGAATACTCATAGGCAATGTCGATATAAGGCATGATCTTTTTACTGATTTCATAGCGAGTTTCAAACCCTGCGGTTGCACTGCTTAAACCAGTTTTTTTCGCATATTTAGAGTCATCACTAAAGATAGCATCCAACTCTAAATAAGGTTGAATAATCAACTTTTGCGTAATCAGAAAATCACGTTCCGTTTCTAGGCTAAAGCCCGCATAATTGTCTTCTCCCGCATAGAGATAAGCATCAGTTTCAAAGAAATATGGCGCCATACCATGTAAGCCAATCACCGCATCAACATTTTCTTCGGTGTCTTTGCGATGATCATTGAGTTCAACTTTTTCACTACGATAACGTGCACCAATCTGTGCATCCCAAAAGTCTGAAATCATACGGCTATATAAAAGTTTGGCATCATAATGTGCATCATGCGATTCTTCTTTATCGGCATGAATTTTAATAAAAAGCTTATTTTCATCTGTGCCAATACGGGTTTCAAACTCTGACTTTAAATCACCTGTGCCATCTTCATTGACAAGCCACTTATTGTCCACTGTCGTAATCGCATAAATTTGCGCACCGTGTTCTGAGCGATGATCATAATGCGAACTCTGCTGAGCATTCGCATCTGGTACATGATGTAAATGATTAACCGTAGATGTTGCCTGATGTTGTGCCTGATTCATTTGGCTATGGTTCATTTGAGAGCGATCCATTTGCATCGGCTGATTTTGACTAGAAGATGTAGCAACTGTCATTTTTTCAGGCGCACTATGATCTTCACCATTATGTGCCAAACTCACTGCACTGACCATCAACAAAGAGCTTGCTAAAACAGTTTTAGAAAAAAGATTAATGGTGCGCATGTTGATCTCCTTTCTGTACTTTTTGATCTTGCTGTTTCTCTGTTGATTTGTGATGCATTGGCTGATGACCTGCATGTTGATGGTTCATCGGTGCTGAATGTGCAGCATGATTCATTTTCCCCATCATCTGCATGTGTTGTGCATGCTCTTGTGGAGAATGCTGTGAATGATCCATCTCAGACATCGCTTGATGATTCATTGATGGTACATTTTTTCCATCAGTCTGAGCAGTTGAATGATGCCCTTCGTGCGCCAAACTTAAGCTTGTTAAACTCAATACCGCAACAGAAAAAAACGCTTTAAATACAAAATTAGTGATGTGCATGTCCAGCTCCTTTTTGCTCAGTTACTTGGTGAGTTTGAGTCGAATTTGTACCTTGAATTGGCGTTGTAGACACTTGTTCATCGCTAACATTTGCCACGATCAACTTGTTCATCATTCCTGCACTCATGTGATACAACAAATGACAATGGATTGCCCATTCGCCCAACTCATCCGCAGTTAATAAAGCAGTGACTGTTTTACCCGGTGGTACAATCAATGTGTGTTTATTCGGCATATCTACCGACTCTTGACCATTCTCCAACTGCATAAACATGCCATGTAAATGCATGGGGTGCGCCATCATACTGTCATTAATAAATTTGATACGGATACGCTCGCCATACTTCACTTTTAATGGCTCAGCATCGCTGAATTTTTTACCGTTAATCGTCCAAATATAACGCTCCATAGTACCGCCCAAACGCACTACTAATTCACTGCTAGCTTCACGAGTATCTTTTTGCGGTTCTAAAGATTTTAAATCACTATATTGCAAGGCTTTATTGCCCGCAGGTGTAGATGCATTTGCCCAACCATAAACCACTTGATCATTTTCTTGTGGTTTTGCTGTGCCATGCTGTGAATGATCCATTTTCGAGTGATCCATGCCTTGCATATCGCCATGGTTCATTTTTGAATGATCCATTTTCGAGTGATCCATGCCTTGCATATCGCCATGGTTCATTTTTGAATGATCCATTTTCGAGTGATCCATGCCTTGCATATCGCCATGGTTCATTTTTGAATGATCCATTTTCGAGTGATCCATGCCTTGCATATTGCCGTGGTTCATTTTCGAATGATCCATTCCTGCATGATCACCACCACCATGTCCCATATCTTCCATGGTCAAAAGTGAGCGTGGACGTGGTGCAGGCATATGAATGCCATGTGTCATAGGATTTAGTTCATTGTGCAGTGTACCAATCGCATAGCCTGAACGGTCAATTGACTCAGCTTCAATTTGATAATGTCCGCCTTTTGGCTCCACAATCACATCATAAGTTTCAGCTGTGCCAATACGAAACTCATCCACAGCAACAGGTTTTACAGGCTGACCATCAGCACTGACCACAGTCATTTTCAAGTTAGGAATACGGACATCGTAGAAAGACATCGCAGATGCATTCACAAAACGTAGGCGAATTTTTTCATTCGGTTTAAACATTCCTGTCCAATTTTGTTCAGGTGTTTTGCCATTAATGAGGAAGGTATAACCTGTAACATCCGACATGTCGGTTTTTAGCATACGCATCTGATTCCACATTTTGCGGTCAGACCATGTCGCTTTTATGCCATCACGTTTAACCTGCTTCCAAACATCACCCAAGGTTTCACGCTGATCTTGATAATATTCAGCTGAAATTTTAAGATCTTTCTGAATTTGATCACTGGTTTTTTCATGAAAATCTGACAACATCACCACATAGTCACGTTCAGCTTTTTCATGTGCTGCCAATGGTGTTTTACCTTTTGGATAAATCACAAAAGAACCATATAAGCCGTCCTGTTCCTGTCCTTTAGAATGAGCGTGATACCAATAAGTCCCGCTTTGGCGAATCTTGAATTTATAAACATACTCGCTTTGAGGCTTAATACCGTTAAAACCATTAAATCCCGGTACACCATCCATAATGCCCGGCAACAACAGTCCGTGCCAATGAATAGAAGAATCTTGGTTTTTTAAATTATTTTTCACGCGAATGATGGCTTCATCACCCTCTTCAAACTCAAGCAAAGGCGCAGGAAATTGACCATTTACGGTAATGCGCTTTACAGGCTTTCCAGTTGGGCTGACCACTGCTTCATCAATAACAAGCTGATATTCACGCACTTCGGCAAAAACCAAAGGCGACGATGCAAAACAAATACCTGCTAATAGGTACGAACTAATTTTATGAGACATAACTTAACCTTAATTTTTGAAAAATAAATAAATTTTAAAAAAAATGGTTAAGTTTTAGGAGGACGTGAAATTTCTTGCCAATACCCATTTAGATATTGGTTGGGGTAATAAAAATTAGGCTGATCTATAGAATAGAAGGTATCTAGGGGATCTAGCGAGCTTTGCAAAGAATGAAGACATGAGATCTGTGTCTGGCAGGATAAGCTAGAACATTCCTGACACTTTTTGTGATCTATATTCTGATTAAGAGCTAAATGATTATGGCAATCGGTATTCGTCTGTACTTCGTGATTAATACCATGTTGAGTGACTTGCTGTGCTTGATCTAAACAATGATCTTGGCTCATTTCAGTTTGCATATTGATATGCATTATCTTTACTGATGCAACAGACACACTACTCCATCCTATGGCAAAAACCATAAGAAAACAAAACCAAAGTTTTTTGGAGAGATGAGTCAACACGAATGCTATCTAGGAATAGAATTTAATCCAAAATATCTTAACGGAATTTCAAATATTTACAACCCAATATAATTTAGTAGTTTCTCTAAAATTAACATAATACACGTTATGCGAAATTAGAAAAATGAGTTTATTGCACTGATATTTATCTGTTTTTTAAATTTTAGACCTGGGTTGGTGCCCAGGTTTTTTTATTGCGTATAACAGCCATGATGTTAAATAGTTCTCTTTTTAGATAAATATTCATGTTTTCAATACATGCTAATTAGAGATTTTGAACTCAAGCAATTCTATAAAATTTTAACTTATGTGTACCTCTACTTTTAACTTCGGTTATTTATGGGAGGATTACCGGTGGCCTAACTTAAATAAAAAGTCTCCGACAAACCCGGTACGGTTCACTATCTATTGTTATTCTTACCTGAAATTGATGTGAGCTTATAGAGACAAGGTAAATTTGCAAAAGTGCCGGCTATTCAGTGTTCATTGAATGTTTAATTTAATTTATTAAGCTTGACCTTGGAGTGGCTCTAAGCCTTATACTTGGTACAAATTTTTCGATTGTTATGATGATGCGTTCTACTACATGGATTACAGTCTTGGTTGGATTGTTCATGTTCCAAAGCTTTTGGAATGTGGCGGCGGCCTTTTGTGTCCATGAACAACAGCCTCAATCACAGCAGAGTTATCATTTTGGTCATCACCAAAATACCTTGTGTGCCAGCGATAGTCGTCAACACGATCATAATGGACAGTCAGAAAACATAAAAACATTCAGTAGCGATTTAGAAATCGGTGAAGATCATCAAGATCATCTACCATCGATGACGCATTTGATTGTACAAAATGAAAAAGTAGATGTGTTTCATCCAAGCTCTGAAGTTAAAGTGAATCCACAATTTCATTGGAAAAACAGCTATCAGGCTCCTGACCTGTTTCAACAAAGCCCACCTCCCGAATTTTCCCCGCTCATGGTGGGGTAGCCTAAAACATTCCCACCACTTTTATTATTTAAATAAGTGGGAAAAATCATGTCTTCACAATCAATTATACTCTTGCGTCATAGCTTGGTTGCTTGTATATGTGCAGCGGCTATGCAATATAGCTATGCTGAAAACGTTACCAGCTTTGAATCCGCTTTAGCAAAAGTACAAAGTTACCAGACTCAAGACAAGCTGTGGCAACAAGTTCAGCAAATATCTGAATTGAATATTCAGCAAAGTCGGTTATGGCAGAATCCAAGTATAAGTTTAGAACAGTCTGGCTTTGGCTCAGGTCAAGAACAGGAATTCAATGTTGGCGTTAGTCAACCTCTAGATCTATTTGGTCAGCGTAAGCTGAACCGGGTGATTGCCAATACCTCGAATCAACAAATCCAATTGCAACAGCAATTATGGAAGGCACAAAGCCAACTGATTGTTAAATTTGCATGGTCGCAATTTGCACTTGCTGAGGTTGAGCAGTCTGCTTATTCAGTACAGTTAAAAACAAGTAAAGCCAATCTGGACAGTGCCCAGAAACGCTATCAGGCAGGCAGTATTGCCCTGGTTGATTTTGAGCGTACCCAAATTGAAGCGCTAGAAATCCAACGACTTTATCAGCAAGCGATGCTGAATAAACAAGCTGCCGGTCGTCAGCTGTCTAATTTGTGGGGGGGAGAAACATCTTCACATCTTCAATTGAATAAAACCGCTATCCCTTGGCCAGAGCAAAGTCTCCAAACTGTGCAACGGTATATTGCTGAAGGGTGGCTAGAAAAATTCTATGCCTTGAACATTCAGCAATCGGATCATCAAATTGAAAATTTAAGAATTCAGGCACGTCCCAATCCGACTTTAAATGTAGGCATGAAACGTAGCAAAACCCCTAATGAAAGCAACGATACGACTTTGGCAATCGGCGTGGCTATTCCACTGAATATTTTCAACCGCCAGCAATATGCGATCCCGATGGTCCAGCAACAGCAAATATTGCTGAACCAACAGCAGCAGCGTGAGCTGAAGCAACAAATACTCAATATTGCCAACAGCATGCATCAGCTCAAAGGTTTACGTAGCCAGTTCGATGCCACAACAGCACAAGTTACTTTGGCGACCAAAGTTCAGAGCCGTACTTTACAAGGGTTTCAGGCAGGGAAACTGTCCATTACCGACGTTCAGCAAGCAACCACCCAACTGCAGAATCTTCGATTGGGTCAATTACAAATTCTACGTCAAGCTTGGCAAACTGCCCTCGCAGCTGAGGCACTCAGTATTGGCACAAGTTATGAAGAAATTAGCCGTTCGGATGCCTATACACAACTGAATAAAAAGGCAGTCGAAGCATCGCAAAATTTAATCAATGGGGGAGCACGATAAAATGAACGCCAAGCAAAACGGAAAAATATCCCAGTCTCTCATGATTGCAATTTTGATTCTGATTACGGTCTTGGTCAGTCTGGTTATTTGGTTAAGTTCAAAAAAAACTGAATCTGAGGGGCATGGTCATGATGAGGGAAATGCCGAACATTCTGATGAAGATAGTTCTGAAGAAGGACATGCTGAAGAAGGCGAAATACAACTGACCAGCCAACAAATGGTTGAACAAGGTTTAAAAGTTGCTGTTGCATCCACAGGATTGGTTGAAAAGCTGACAACCCTGCCAGGTAAATTGGTGGTGAATACCGATCAACAAGCGCATATATCGCCTAATTTTAGTGGTCATGTCGAGCAGGTCAATGTGGCTTTAGGACAGAGCGTGCAAAAAGGACAAACGCTGGCTGTACTAATCGTGCCTGAACTGATCGACCAACAGGCAAATCTGCGTATGGCACAGGTGAATCTGGATTTGGCCCGTAAAGATTACCAGCGCGAACAGCAACTCTGGTCACAGGGGATTTCTGCCAAACAGGATTACCAGCGTGCCGAAAATGCCTACCGTCAAGCGCAGATTACTGTCCAGTCCTCACAAGCACGTTTAAATGCATTAGGTGCAAGTGGCAATAACAATGGGCGTTTTCTGATTAAAGCACCGATCTCTGGGGTGATCAGTCAAAAAGATATTGTGGTCGGTGAAAATGTGCAACTGGCTAATCAGCTCTTTGTCATTGAACAGCTGAAAGATTTATGGCTTGAGTTTAATTTGCCGAATCAATTCTCAGGTCAACTGCAAGCCGGGCAAAAAATTGACTTTAAAGTGAATGATTCAGATCAAATCTATAAAGCTACTGTACAAAGCTTAACCTCTCAGGCAGATGTACAAACAGGGCGTCTGGTGGTGCGCGCAAAACTCGATGCGCAAGCTACTGAGTTGCGTTCTAATGTGTTAGTGAGAGTGTTGATTCCGGAAGCTACAGCAAAATCAGCCCTTCGGATTCAAAAGTCTGCGCTGCAAAGTATTGAAGGTGAAGACAGTATTTTCATCGTAGATTCAGAACAAAAAGGTCAAGTCCACTTAAAAGCACAGAAAGTGCAATTGGGGCAGGCTTCAAGTGATGGACAATGGCTTGAAGTGATTTCTGGGCTGACTGAAGGGCAGAAGTATATCGCTCAAGGCAGTTTCTTGTTGAAATCTGAATTAGAAAAAGACGAGGCAGGCCATGAACATTAATTCTGATCTGCCAAAACCAGAAGGTTTATTCGAACGAATCATTCAGTTTTCCATACAAAATGCGATTTGGGTGTTGCTCTTTGTCTGTACCTGGATTGCGGTCGGGGTGTATAGCTATCAGAAACTCCCGATTGATGCTGTACCCGATATTACCAATACCCAAGTCCAGATTAATACTCAAGCCAAGGGTTTTACTGCGCTTGAAGTCGAACAGCGGATTACCTATCCCATTGAAAATGCCATGGCTGGCATTCCGGATCTGGAGCTTACCCGTTCCATATCCCGTTATGGACTCTCTCAAGTCACCATTGTCTTTAAAGATGGGACTGATATTTATTGGGCCCGTCAGCAGATTAACCAACGGATACAGGAGGCGCAATCTGAGTTGCCTGCACAAATCGCACCGACGATGTCCCCCGTTTCTACGGGTCTCGGTGAGATTTATCAATGGGTACTGAAGGCAGATCCGAATGCGAAAAAGCCGGATGGAACTGCATACACGCCGATGGATTTGCGTGAGATTCAGGACTGGATTGTGCGTCCTCAACTGCAACGTGTTAAGGGAGTTGCAGAGGTCAACAGTATTGGTGGTTTTGAAAAAACCTATGTGGTCTCTCCCGATTTAAACCGGATGCAGCAACTGAATATCTCATTAGAACAACTGCAACAGGCTTTAGCGCAAAATAATGAGAACCGAGGTGCAGGTTATATTGAAGACAATGGTCAGCAATTGACGGTACGTGTACCGGGTACATTCAATGGGCTTTCTGATATTGAGAACACCATGCTGGGTAGCCCAAATGGCAGCCCAATTCGGGTTGGTGATATTGCGCAAGTCTCTATTGGGCATGATTTAAGAACCGGTGGGGCAACCTATAACGGCAAAGAAACCGTTTTAGGGATTGCCATGATGGCGATGGGTGGAAATAGCCGGACTGTTTCTAAAGCTGTGGATGCCAAGCTTCAAGATATTCAGAATAGTTTGCCTAAAGGGGTAGTGATTGAAACGGTGTACGACCGTACTACCTTGGTTGAGAAGGCGATTAAAACCGTTCAGAAAAACTTGGTAGAGGGAGCAATCCTGGTCATCATCATTCTGTTCCTGTTTTTAGGGAATATCCGTGCTGCCTTGATTACTGCCTGTGTCATTCCACTCTCTATGCTGTTTACCTTAACCGGGATGGCACAGAAAAATATCAGTGCCAATCTGATGAGTTTAGGTGCACTCGATTTCGGCATCATTGTCGATGGTGCTGTGGTGATTGTCGAAAACTGTATCCGGCGTTTAGCCCATACACAGCAACTGTTAAAACGACCTCTCACACAAAGTGAACGCTTTAAGGAAGTTTTTCTGGCTGCCCGCCAAGCACGTCGTCCTCTTATTTTTGGTCAGCTTATTATTTTGGTGGTGTATTTGCCGATTTTTGCTTTAAGTGGTGTGGAAGCAAAAATGTTCCATCCGATGGCATTGACAGTGGTACTCGCCCTTGTTGCAGCCATTATTTTATCGATCACCTTTGTGCCTGCTGCTGTGGCATTGTGGGTCAAAGGCGATATTCAAGAAAAAGAAAGTCGTTGGATGTTATGGCTAAAAGCTAAATATCAGCAAACTCTTGATATTTCGTATCAATACAAAGCAGTTGTGCTGACTTTTGCACTGTGTGTATTAGTGATTACGGGATTTATCAGTACCAAACTCGGCAGTGAATTTGCACCACAGCTCAGTGAAGGAGACTTTGCGGTACAACAGTTACGTTCACCAAGTACAGGCTTAGAAGAGTCTTTACGTATTCAGGAGAATACTGAAAAACTTCTTTTAAAGAGTTTCCCTGAAATTAAGGCAGTATTTGCCAGAACGGGTACAGCCGAGGTTGCAACAGATGTCATGCCACCCAATATTTCAGATGGCTATATCATGTTAAAGCCTCGTTCAGAATGGCCAAATCCTAAAGAAAGTTTAGATGAATTACGTGGCCGTATGGTGACGTATTTAGCCACGATTCCAGGCAATAATAGTGAATTTTCACAACCGATTGAACTCCGATTTAATGAATTGATCTCAGGTGTGCGTAGTGATGTTGGTGTGAAAATCTTCGGTGATGATATGAATGTCCTCAATACTGAGGCGACTAAAATCTCCAAAATCATTCAGCAAATATCGGGTAGCAGTGCCGTGAAAGTTGAGCAGACCTCAGGTTTGCCATTACTGAATGTCGAGGTAAATAAAACTTTGGCTGCACAATATGGTTTGAGTGTGCGTTCAATTCAAGACCTTGTGGCAACCAGTATTGGTGGACAAAGCGTGGGAGAGATTTTAGAAGGCGATCGTCGTTTTGATTTTGTTATCCGTCTTGGAGAGCAAGACCGTAGTGTCGCATCTGTTTCCCAGTTACCTATTCAGCTTCCAAATGGTGGCAGTATTTTATTGTCGGATGTCGCGCAAGTCTCGACCATTGAAGGAATCAACCAAGTCAGTCGAGAAAATGGTAAACGCCGAGTTGTGGTTACAACGAATGTTGAAGGGCGTGATTTAGGGTCTTTTGTTTCTGATGTACAGACACAGCTCAAAGCATACACTTTGCCAAGTGGTTATTGGATAGAATATGGCGGTCAGTTTGAAAATTTGGCTTCAGCCAAAGCACGGATGCAAATCGTGATTCCACTGGCTTTAATCACTATCTTTATTTTACTGATGGCGGTCTTTCACAATGTCAAAGAAAGTCTATTGGTCTTTACCGGGGTACCCTTTGCCTTGACCGGTGGTGTGCTGTTCCTTTGGCTAAGGGATATTCCATTATCGATGTCAGCTGGAATTGGCTTTATTGCCTTATCTGGTGTTGCAGTCCTCAATGGACTGGTAATGCTGACCTTTATTAAGGAATTAAGGGACAAATATCCAGTGCATAAAGCCGTGTGGCAAGGGGCTATTTTGCGCTTAAGACCAGTGTTGATGACAGCTTGTGTGGCTTCACTGGGTTTTGTACCAATGGCGCTGGCAACCGGAACAGGGGCTGAGGTTCAACGGCCACTGGCAACCGTAGTGATTGGCGGGATTATCTCTTCAACATTACTAACTTTGGTGCTGTTACCCGTGCTTTATCGTTGGATAAATGAAAAGAAAGTTTCTTAATCCAATAGATTAGTCGATTTACAGCAGAGATATTGGCTGTTATCCAATATCTCTGCTCATCATAAATAGAATAAGGAAAATATTTTATGTCAGAACATCATGATCATAGCCATGCGGTTGTTACTGAAGAAAATAGTAAGAAGTTAATGGTTGCCTTAGGTTTAACGACTACTTTTTTAATAGTAGAAGTTGTCGCTGCTTTTATTACCCAAAGTTTGGCTTTGTTATCTGATGCAGCTCATATGTTTACTGATGTAGCCGCTTTAGCTATTGCTCTTGCCGCTATCAAAATTGGTAAAAAAGCCGCAGATGATAAAAGAACTTTTGGCTATCAGCGATTTGAAATTTTAGCGGCTCTGTTTAATGCGGTGATGCTTTTTGTGGTAGCAATATATATTGTATATGAAGCTTATCAACGTTTTACGAATCCTGCTGAAATTCAAAGTGTTGGAATGATGATTGTCGCGGTCATTGGTTTGGTCATAAATTTGATTTCAATGAAAATCCTTTCTGCTAGTGCTGAAGGAAGTCTAAATATAAAAGGTGCATATTTAGAAGTTCTTAGTGATGCTCTAGGATCGATAGGCGTGATTATCGGAGGAATAGTTATTTATTTTACCCAGTGGATGTGGGTTGATACCGTAATCGCTGTGTTAATTGGCTTCTGGGTCTTACCTCGAACTTGGATTTTATTAAAACAAAGTATTCATATTCTGCTTGAAGGAGTTCCTGATGAGATTGATATTGAGTCGTTAAGAAATGATTTATTGAAGCTAGAGGGCGTTGAAGGGATTCATCAGTTGAAAGTCTGGGCTATATCCTCAAGAAATATTCATTTAACTGCTCATTTGGTTGCTCCGAATAGCAATACAGATCAACTCTATCAAAAGGCCTTAGAAGTTCTAAAACATAATCATAATATTACTGAAATTACGTTACAAATAGAAAATACGAAATGTAATACATTGAACCAACATAAACACTAATTTGGACTTTAGTCTTCATATAGATGTTTTGTGTAACTTTAAAGTATACCCTAAAGTTACAATCTGAAAGTTCATGAAATTATGTATCATTTAAATGATTTTTAACCATATATAACATGTAACTTTGATATTTAAGATTTATAATTTACGAAATTGTTCATTTTTATCTAATTGGGGCGTGAAAGAGTGAAAGGCCAAAAAGTAGGTTATGTGCGAGTGAGTTCGGTCGAGCAAAATACAGGGCGTCAACTTGAGGGAATTGAAGTCGACCGGATTTTTGTTGACCGTGCTTCGGGTAAAAATACCGACCGACCGAAATTTCAAGAAATGTTGAACTATGTCCGGGAAGGGGACAGGGTGATTGTACATTCCATGGATCGTTTTGCACGAAGTCTAAAAGATTTGGTCACTGAAGTAGATAAACTGGTCAAAAGAGGGATCGCTATCCAGTTTGTAAAAGAGAATATTACTTTTACTGCCCAATCCACGCCGATGGATAATTTGATGCTGCAACTGATGGGTGCTTTTGCGCAATTTGAACGTGAAATCATTCTGGAAAGGCAAAAGGAAGGAATTAAACTCGCCTCTGTTCAAGGGAAGTACAAAGGCCGGGTACATAAATTGAAGCCTGATAAAGCTGAAGCTTTGCGACAAGCATGGAAGGAAGGGCAGTATCCTTCAAAAATGGCATTAGGCCAGGCATTTGGAATTAGCCGCCAAGCGGTATACCGCTATTTAAAAGCCGGAGAGGAACTCAGTTGAAATTGGCGACTATAATTATTTATCTTATGAAAACTGTGGAACACTGACCCGGTACGGTTCAAGTAAAAATAATTATATTGCTGAGGAGGTTCTTATTGAAAGAGCTGAGAAGTTGGTAAAAACTATTGAAGAAATAGCTAAAAATCAGCCTGTAAAATACGGGCTGATTTATTGTTATAACTTTTAAAGATTAAGTTTAAAATAATATTAGCTAGGTGTTGGAATATTAGTAGTTATAACGGGTTTCTTGATAAAGATCTTCAGAAATTGGAAGTTGGGCTACCTTTTTAAAACGTCCTGACTCTAATACATAATAATATGCCATATAGCCGAGAGAATCGTAGTCATTTGTGTAGAGCTCTTCTGTTGTTATGATTACCTTGCTATTTGCTCTAATGCTGACAATATTTTCACCGCCTTCACCACCAAATGGTGTATCAAGAATGGCACCTGTTCTTTTATTGATAAAAGTATATACACGACAACTCGTACCACATCCCCATACACTCAGAACATATTCGCCAGCAAAGTTAATATCTTCTTTAGAAGAGTTAGTTAGACGTGTTTTGTAATTTTTATGATATGGCGTTGTTAATTTTGGTGCAGAAGTGGGACCTGTATAAATTCGAGCGGGATAGTCTGAGAATTTAGGGATTTCTACGATTTGAGCAAAGCTTGTATTAATTATAAAAGTAAGAAACAAAAAAATTATAAAACGATTCATTTTAAAGACTTGTATTGGGAAAGTAGTTGCGTGAAATGTACCATATTTGGCACTGTTGCAAATAGAGATTTGAGTCGATGATGTTCCCTTTAAAAAGTGCTTAGAGACCGAAAACCCTGTTGATTAGACACACTTCACCCTGAGGCTGACCATAATAAAATGACGATGCTTGTCCTTTACGTAGTGCACGCATGACTTCAATACCTTTAATTGTGGCATAAGCAGTCTTCATAGATTTGAATCCTAATGTGGCCCTGATGATTCGCTTTAACTTACCATGATCACATTCAATGACATTATTTTTATACTTAATCTGCCTGTGCTCAATATCTACTGGACATTTTCCTTCTCGCTTTAACCGTGATAAAGCATGGCCATAGGTCGCTGCTTTATCTGTATTGATGACCCGTGGAATTTGCCATTTTTTCACCGTATTGAAGATCTTTCCTAAAAAACAATAGGCTGATTTACTGTTCCGTCTAGCGGAAAGGTAAAAGTCAATCGTATGACCACGTTGATCAACTGCACGATACAGGTAAGTCCATCGCCCCTTCACTTTGATATAAGTCTCATCCATATGCCATGAATGTAAATCTGTAGGGTTACGCCAATACCAGCGTAACCGTTTTTCCATTTCTGGAGCATAACGCTGAACCCAACGATAAATTGTACTGTGATCCACATTTATGCCTCGTTCAGCGAGCATTTCTTGAAGTTCACGATAGCTGATGCCATATTTACAATACCAACGAACAGCCCAAAGAATGATTTCACCTTGAAAGTGCCGACCGTGGAAGGGATTCATCTGCTGTATCTCGAAATAAATAAGATATTTAGCTTATCATGTCAGCCTATTTGCAACAGTGCCTTTTTAGGTGGTTCCGCTAGGGTATACTGAAAATAAACTTGTCCTGTACCTGATTCCAGTAAAACACTCTCCGAAAATATCGAGACGATTCACGGTTGGTTACAGATAGTTTGGGTGTTATTTTTATCTCTATGCTTGATAGGCTTTATGAGCTTACCACAAATAATTTTTCATTCGGTCAGTCCTCGCTTTCATCCGACCAATTTTGACTCAACTCACTCACCAAACGACTCTCATCGCATTTAAAATCAATATAGTGATAGGTATTGGCAGGCAATAGCCAATCCTGCCCTGTCAGTGGACATTTTTGTTCCATATCTTCTGCCTGTGTCCAATCACGGTAATTCATTAGAAAATAATAGGTGGGTACACCTGTGCTTTGTTCAATGATACGGCACAATTCTCGACCTATTTTGCTATGCTCAGAATTGGGATTTTGCATTTGCTCTAAGGCAAAGGCTTCACTTACTGGTTGAGAACCAAGCCACAAACGATATAACGCTTCAGCCTGACGATACCATGACCACACATTATCATAACAAGGGTGATCAGGTTGGGTATATGGGATTTTATATAGAGGAATGCCTTGTAAGGTTACTCCATCTAGTAAAGGCGAACTCCAGCCCCAACGCAACATGTAAAATTCAGATTGCGTTGGTACGGCATAACGGGGAAGAGGATAGTCATGGTCTTCTCCGATATACAAGGTTTGAATGGGTTTACCTGCTAACTGTTCGATTTTATTGTGCATTTCTTGGGCATAGCTGTTCATATTTTTACGGTCAAGGGCATCCATTTCAGGACACACCACAGTCACGCGAGTAATATCATTTTGGCTAACAGCTAAATGATGGTTACGGGGTAATATTTGTCCGTTGCCTTCTAAATTTCCTAAATAACAAAATACATCATGGTCGTGGCTATCATCATCTTCAGCGATACCTGTATATTGGGGTATGATAATATCAAAGGCGTGCATTTTTATATCTCATGCTTAATTTATATTAAATATATTTGGGGATGTTGCTGTTGAAATTGGTTAAAGTGCTGTCTTGTAGTGTCAATTTAACCTATACCGTCAATGCCGTACACTCTAAATATTAATAATACTTAAACTACTTGATATTATAACTATAATTTTTCTTATCATATTTACCGAAATAAGGAACAGCTACATCCTTATGCACTGTATTATTACTATCAGTATATGTAATTACTATAGAGTCTTCGGTGTCAGAATATTTTATAGGATACTTAAATGATTGATTAGGAGATAAATTACCTATATTTTCTGATTTATTAGTGGTTTTATAAGTTAAATTAACCTTAGTTATATCTTCGGAGGTTTTGTTATTTATAATTAGCATCCCTTCTGATTCACTTTGACTGGAACAAGCCACAGTAATTAATGCACTTAAGCTAATTACATACAGTTTTCTTATTGAGATCTTCACGAGCCAAACCTTTAGTTATTTTATTTAATACAAAATAATTCTATGCAAGAAATGCCACTCTCAACTTCTTAAGCCTATTGGAATGGCTGTATTACAAGAATTGTAAGTTTAATATTGAAAGTCTAACCTTCGTAAAATAAATGATTTAGCGAAAAAAAGTTGAGAGTTAAGCATAAAATGGAATCTTATTTTTCACCAAAGGAATTAGAAGATGTTAAAGAACCATTAGTTATAACTTTCATTTTGAGACTACCCTAAATTCTGTGTAACTATCTAGTTTTCTAAAATACTTCTTAAATTTTGTCAAAATGGCTTTATTAGCTCGAAAAACTAACTTTCTATACACCATGAAGTACACCGCGACTACCTAAATAACTCAATATACCAATATCATTAGCCTACAGCCTAAGGTTCTAGTCCTCACTAGGGTACCGAAGCAGTGAAATTGGTTTGCCATAGGCATACTAATCAGAGTATGAAAAAGAAACTCCTCTCTCTGCAAATTCTTGATTGAAAACACTAAGAACCTTCATACTAAAAGTATAATAAATAAGTACTAGCCTTTCTATTATGGTGATGTCGTTCATATTCCAAGATATTCTCCGATCATCTAATAACCCCTCCCAACTAGGATCGTTTATTTTAGGTATAGATTGACTGCCGTAAGAAGGTATTTGATCAACTAAATGACGCATATCATCGAGTTTTTGATTTGATAGGGGTTACCCCAGAATTTGGAGAAAATAGTACGACAAGGAATTTTGTCGACTAATTAATTTATTAAAATCAAAGATTTATATTTTTATGCTTTGCCTGTCTGCTAGAGATTGGCAACATGCAATTTAATTGAAAGATTTTTAACGAAGTTCTTAAATAACAACTACATAGAAGTAAATAAATGTACTTACCGCCCTATAATTTCCGTTTTCTGTGCTGACCCCTAATATAGCAGTTTTTCACTGAATAGAACTCAGATAACTTATCATTTGGTGATAGTCAGAAGCCTTTATTCCCTTAAAATAATTTTTGTTTTTGATATCAAGGACTACTTCTACCACAACCTGTAAACAGCGAATAAAAATCTTAAAATTTAAACCCTAATTTCGATAAGAAGGGTAAATATACTTTCTGCTTTTCACTATCTAATAATGCTTCAGCAATTTGTTCAGCAAACACATCGTAACTTCGACCTGCTTGCCCTTGTGCCAAATACGATGCCTCATGTAATTGAGATATTTTTTTAGCGAAGGCAAAGCGTTGATTATCGGTCATGGTTATAAACATATCTACTGTATGTGGATCACGCTCTGTCTTTTCAGCTTTTACCGTTTTGGGCTTGGTTCTTTGTTTAAATTTAAAGGTAAATCCTGTAATAGTGCGACCTTGCTTGTGTTGCTCATATTCAGCAATAATATCCGTGTGTTCGTTAATTTGACTAATAGCCAAATCTAAAACTCTTGCTTTGAAATGGTGCATACGCACATATTCATCACTCAATAACCCAAAATGATTTCTTAACTCATCTAACGAGATTTCATTGGTTTTGCCCACAGACCGCCATTTAATCAAAAACTCATACAGGCGAATAGCATATCGGCTCTGTAAGCCTTTAATTTGCTCTATCTCGTATTTGGTAAATTTTTTTTCCAATCCTACAATTAATGGTACAACGTCATTGGCGAATACTAATCTTACCAATCCTAAATCATTAACGTAACTAATCTTTTGCACAAAGCGACTGCGGACAAACTCAATTTTTTGACTACCCTCAACAAACTGGGTGTAATTAAATTCCGCTTCAAATAAACCATTGACTCCACGCTTTAGGGCTTCATAAGCCGTATGTTTAGCCACGTCAAACTGTTGCATATAAGATTGGGCATGAATAGTTAAAGTCTTGTTCAATACACTTTCAATATTATCGCCCAACTTACGAGGGCACTGTTGCAAATAGAGATTTGAGTCGATGATGTTCCCTTTAAAAAGTGCTTAGAGACCGAAAACCCTGTTGATTAGACACACTTCACCCTGAGGCTGACCATAATAAAATGACGATGCTTGTCCTTTACGTAGTGCACGCATGACTTCAATACCTTTAATTGTGGCATAAGCAGTCTTCATAGATTTGAATCCTAATGTGGCCCTGATGATTCGCTTTAACTTACCATGATCACATTCAATGACATTATTTTTATACTTAATCTGCCTGTGCTCAATATCTACTGGACATTTTCCTTCTCGCTTTAACCGTGATAAAGCATGGCCATAGGTCGCTGCTTTATCTGTATTGATGACCCGTGGAATTTGCCATTTTTTCACCGTATTGAAGATCTTTCCTAAAAAACAATAGGCTGATTTACTGTTCCGTCTAGCGGAAAGGTAAAAGTCAATCGTATGACCACGTTGATCAACTGCACGATACAGGTAAGTCCATCGCCCCTTCACTTTGATATAAGTCTCATCCATATGCCATGAATGTAAATCTGTAGGGTTACGCCAATACCAGCGTAACCGTTTTTCCATTTCTGGAGCATAACGCTGAACCCAACGATAAATTGTACTGTGATCCACATTTATGCCTCGTTCAGCGAGCATTTCTTGAAGTTCACGATAGCTGATGCCATATTTACAATACCAACGAACAGCCCAAAGAATGATTTCACCTTGAAAGTGCCGACCGTGGAAGGGATTCATCTGCTGTATCTCGAAATAAATAAGATATTTAGCTTATCATGTCAGCCTATTTGCAACAGTGCCCTATAAAAAGGGAGCTTTAGAGACTGTAAATAAAACTGTATTTACACAGAATTATTTACACCCTCGTGTGACAGTGCCGCCCTAAATTAAATAACAAATTTTTTCTATCTTTACTCTTGAATTGTCATTTAGATCAGGATAACTACAATAATTCTCTGATCCCCCAAATCTCTCAAGTTTTTCTAATATTTTCCTGTACATACCTCCCTTTTAAGCGTATCTAGATTTGTATTTGGAATTATATATTCTTCTTTTGTAGGTTCCATAGCTATTGGATCACCTGTTACTTCTTTGTACATAACTCCTCCTAGTCTTCGGAATTTTTCTTGTTCGCAATCTATCTCATATAGAACTGTTGACCTATTCTTCTCCTCTTTAAACTCGGTTTCTACCCAAGCTCTTGTTATTTTGGGATTCTTTGTACTATTTAATTTTATAATTTTAGATTGATAATTTGCATTATCTATAATTATTTTTGCAAATATATTTTGAGCATTAAGAACCATTACGCTGATTAATGTAATTTTTAATAGTCTTTTCACCTACTTAGTCTCTTTAAAGCTAATTTCCAGAAATATACTTATATTATTTCTGTTGTTCAATTTATTTTTTAATTTAATAATTTTAAATGGGTTAAATGGGTAAGGACACACAAATGGGAAAAACTCCCTGTTGCTATACGAGATCAATTTAAGAAGTAACTAGCCAAAGTCATAGAGCAGCCACATATTCCAAAGAATATGCTGAGAGGCAATCTTGCAGGTTGCTATAAAATTAAATTATTAAAAGCTGGTGTCAGACTTGTCTATCAATTTAAAGATGATCAGGTAGTTATCTTGCTCATCACAGTCGGGAAACGAGCTGATAGCATAGTTTATGACGAAGCTAAAAAGCGTATTAAAGACTAAAAATGGGAGCTTATAGCTCCCATTTTGAATGGGTTCTAACATTTTGACTTTGCATAGCACCTATTATATTAATTTTAGGAATACTTAAGTTTAGTTAAGAACAATAGTCTTGTTTAAATCTTGAATAAGGAACATTTCTACGTTGTGTTAGATCTTTCCCTTTTAAATCATTGGCTAATTTATCTGATAATTCTTCACTAGATTTTATTTTGTTTGGAACCCATGAATAAGCATGTCTAGGTAAAATTTCAAAAAGATTAGTCATACCAGGTACATAAGAATACTTAAATTGAGTATAAACTTGATCATAGAATCCCTTACAGATTCTATCATTTTCTTTTGAAACTAAATTTCTATTCATAGATGTTGAGAAGTCATATAAGCTCCCATTTTTGTATTCATAATCATATTTTTTCCCAGTTTTAGGACTTTGGCTTGATGTTATTTTTATACCTGAATTAAGCTCTGAAATAGTAATATCTAATGACTCTTTGAATTCAATAGTTTCAGATTTAATTAATTTTGCTAGATCGTTAAACTCATATATAAAATAATGGCTTTCTGGGCTACTCATACCAAACCATGCGCCACATGTACTTGTTACAACATAAGTATTCTGCTGTTGCTTATATATCTTTTCTAAGATTTCACATTGTGGGTCGATCTCACTAATAAAACCAGCATTTCTATTATTGTTCTCAATAGAAAATGGATACTGTTTTACATATAACTCACTGTATTTATTTGTTATTTTATATAAACCAATATTTTCTGGATAACCTTCATTATTTTTTATAAATTTGAATGGCTTAACTTCAATGGCATACGCAACACTACCAGCCATTATGAGAATATTTAGTAGAAATATTTTAGAAAGAGGACTTTTCACTTTAAATACCTTATAAGTTTAAATTATAAAGTAATTTTAGCTACTAATTAAAAAAAAAGGTGAAATATTCAATTATTAATTGTCCATTTAACATAATGGTGGTTATACGCAATACACTTGTATATTAATATAAATATCAGATACTTAATAAAACCAGAAAAATCTAAAAATGCACAAAAAGCCGATTTTGAAACAAGTCGGCTTTTTTATGAGCGGTTTTGATATTTTTTGCCAACATTTTTGCTCAAAAAACACTCAAAACAGAAAATCACCTACAATCTATAAGGCTTTCAACCTGAAAAAAATCCACAATTTATGGGGATAACTCTGGGGCTATTTTTAAGCCATTTTTGTACGCTTTGACGTACAGTAATTTAAGGAATCTGCTTCTAGCTGATCAAAGCTTTATTTCTTATGATGTAGTCAAGGAAAGCAGGAAGCTCCAAACAACAAGAATAAGAAAGATCAGCACAAGGATGGTTAGGTACGACAGAAGTTATACCTTGCAACCAAACACGAAAAACCCCGACAGGATGTCGGGGTTTTTTATTACCATTTGAAAACTGACTAAGTTCACTATAAAATATAGACTATAATCTATATTTTGGTTGTGATATGTGGACAGTCATCACAACAGATCTGTTTAATGAGTGGCTTGAGCAGCAAGATGAATCAACACAAGAGAAAGTCCTCGCAGCTTTGGTCGTTCTACAGCAGCAGGGACCTAGCTTAGGTCGCCCTTTAGTGGATACCGTGTATGACTCTAAATTTACCAATATGAAAGAGCTACGCGTTCAGCATAGAGGTAAACCACTTAGAGCCTTTTTTGCATTTGATCCATTACGACAGGCCATTGTGCTTTGCATCGGTGATAAAGGCGGTAAAAAGCGTTTCTATAAAAGAGATGCTGGACATTGCAGAACAGCAATACGAACTTCATCTCTCAACCCTAGGAGAACAATCTAATGGCTAAAACCTTACAGGAATTATTGGTTAGTCGCTCTCCAGAGAGCCAAGCACGTATTAAAAAAATGGCTGATGAGCTACTGTTAGAGACTCAGCTCCATCTTATTCGAGAAGAGTTAGAGATTTCCCAAAAAGAACTTGCTGAAACTTTGGGAATAAAACAGCCATCACTTTCAGCAATTGAAAATCGTGGTAATGATTTAAAGATTTCAACCATGAAAAAGTATGTTGAGGCAATGGGTGGTAAGCTCCGTATTGATGTGGAGCTTCCAACAGGAAAACATATAGGATTTAATGTGTAACGATAAAAAAGGTAGCTATAAGCCACTGCTGTCCCACAATTTTTCACAAGAGGAAGCTTAAATAAGCTTCCTCTTGTTTAATGGGGATTTTATCGGGTGAGAATAAAGCTTTTAACGTTTTTCTTTCAAACAAATTCACTTGAATGATTCTGAGTAAGCGCTGCACTGTCCAGCCTTCTTTCCCCAGATGTTGAGCGAAACTCACCAGCAAATAGGCGATTAACGCGATCCAAATTTGAGTTTGTATGGCATTACGGCTTCGGCCTAGAAATGACTTTAATTTTAAATTCTGTTTAAGTGCTTTAAAGAACAGCTCCACTTTCCAACGGTCTTTATAAATTGCAGCAATCGTTAATGCTGCCAGATGAAAGTTATTACTCAGAAACTCAAACGTCCTGTTCTTATCGGTATCATAAAATTCTATACGTCTTAATAATTTGGGAGCACCTCTTTTCTTTGCATAAGCACTACTTAATTCAATCCATTCATCCGCAATAATACCTTTAGATGCTAATACGCTGCGGCTAGATTTCACTTGATAAACTGTCTTTGGGCGCAATCGGGTGACAAAACTGACCTTTTGATGAGTCAATTGGGCAAACCATTGATAATCAATATATCCTTTGTCAAATACGACAATACTGCCAGCAGGAAATTTGAATGCTCTGCCTTGTACCATATCATTTTCAATGCCATCCCCAAGCGCCACAAATTCAGGAATGGTATTGCTGTAATTTAAGCCAACGCTAAGTTTCATGCTGGCTTTGGATTCATGCACTTTGGCCCATTCACATAAGGAAAATGACAGATCAATATGGCTGGCATCCAGGGAATATAAGGGATTCTTAAAGCGGAATTTATGAGCTACTTTTGAGTGTTCATAAGATTTAAGCAAGGTGTAAAATAGCTGTTCATACAAGGCTGCAGGCTGTTCCTGATTGATTCGAGCCAGTGTACTGCGAGGGTGATAGACTTTGCTCCGAGAGCATTCAGCTTTTCTTGTTGACACTCTAGATTAGATTGAATATCCCGCAGACTTTGTCTGCAGGAAAGTTGAGACATCAGTATGGCAATGAACTGATCCCATCTTGAAGCGGCTCTAAATTTCTGACCGACATGATGTATTTGAACAAGACGTTCAAAATCTTGTCGGAGTATGGGTTTAATCAATTGATGAAATACGGTATTCTGATATGACAAAACCTGAGTCCTTGGTCGTTAAAGTGTTGGTTCGCACTTATATTTTAACGATTCAGACTCAGGTTTTTTTATTTAAATCAAACTATGGGACAGCAGTGAGCTATAAGCTCCCTTTTTTGTGTTAGAAACCATTTAAAGTGTCTGTATTCTCACCATTAAAAATGTCTGGTTTATGATGATCTAAATAACTTCTCAGGATATGACTCTATGAACGACACTGAAAATCAAAAAAAACTCCCATTCTCAGAGGATGAATTACTCGAAAATATAGATGAATATAAAGCACATGCAGATGAAATTACTGTGCTTACAGAAACCGAATTCGATTATTCATATTTCAAACACTCTACTCCATTTTTTCAAAAACAAATTAATTACTGTAGAGACAAAACCCTTGCTACATAAGGTTTTGGAGTCGTTTGTCTAAAAATAATCATAAAACAACCTAGAGCCTGTTTATTTCCTCTTTGTATCCTTAAACGGATAAGATTTTAGAAAAACCGATGGCTCAGAATTAAAAATCATTTAACTTTTATTTGTAATTGTAAACCGAAAGTATCGAGTAATTTCTGCATGGATTTCAAAGTAGGATTGCTCCCTGGTTGCTCCATTTTTTGCAGTGTCTGTGGCGCAATCTTAGTAATTTTAGCCATATCATTCAGTGTTAAATGTAGCTCTGTTCGAATAAATCGAGCAACTTGATAAAAAGACCAGTCTGGATGATTATTGATGGTTTCAAGCACAGATAGTCTTTTTTCCATTTGTTGAATAGGGGTCAATGGTTTAAAACGTTTATCCATGGCTGATCTCCTCCAACTGCTGGCAAATATTGATTATTCGATATTGGCTATTTTCCAGAATTTCATCCGCTACTTGAAGAGCCTGCATCTTTTCTAACAGTCCCCGATAAATTGGTAACTGTTCAATTAATAAAGTTTTAATTTCTTGTGGATCAATCGAAGTGCTTTCAGCTATCTGCTCAATCACAGAACTCAAAAGTGGCATACCACCATGATCATCTCTTTCCCAACGAGTAGTACGTGCAATACCATCAGGATGTAACCACATTGGCGCATAATCAAATAATGGTGTGAGCTGAATTTTACCATTATTGAAGCGTTGGATTGCTGTATTGCGAGTATGGTTATCTTTATTGCCTAAGGCAACATTTGCGAGATCACGCTTCAAATACTCAAATACTTCCTGCTTTGGTTCGGTACAAGCCTCCATAAGCAGGGTACATATTTGATTATGGGTCATTCTAACCCCAAAGCCCGCCTTCCCACCTAGAGATGCAAGGCTTTCCTGAGCAATTCTTTCAACTTTGCCATTAATTACTTTGCGATCAAATCTTGGAATAAACAAAGTCTTGCCATGTAGCTCAAGATCCCGGTGTACACGTAGTTGCAAGTACTGAGCGACTTTCATATACAAAGCTTCGTTCATCAGGATTTTATTCAAATTTTGATCACTGCCGCGGCTAAATTTAACCAACCAATGCTGCTTAACTTGATCATCTGGAAGAGTATGATCTAGATAGAAAAGATCATCATAACCTTGTGTTAACAACAATTTTGGCCACTCACCCTGAATACCAGATGAACCGGCAATAAAAAGTCCATAAGATGCGAGCGATTCAATAAACTTCTCTTTACGTTCAATAATTTTGCTTAGGCTAAATCCCTGATTTTGCAGCTTTGGGAAATGACTCTGTAACCACTCATGAGCCTCTTTGACTCGCAGATTCCCAATTGGATTTCCTGCGCCTGCTTTTAAAAGCGCCCAGTCCGCTTGTTCCTGAACATTCTCAGAAAAATCAAGCTGTCTTAGTAATTCTTTGCGACCGTATCCTTGAGGTAATAGATCCATAAGAAATGCTGGCCAAGTTGATTCCAATCTATTTTGGACGTTCACCGGTAAGTCATAAGCAAGCGCATGACCATCTCTTAGATCCATATATGAAATAGCATATTCGAACAAATATGATGTACGTGTAGCTGCCTGCCATCCAGCATTTTGATCATCCGTAACCTCAACCAAAGCACAGTCATGCCATTCATAGTCTTGGTAGATTTGCAGTGTACAGTATTGCTTCATAATTTTATTAAAATAGTAAAATATAATGATTTTATTGATTATATATCTATTTTAATATAAAAGTATAATTAAACTAAAAATCTCAATGATCACTCTAGGTGTCTAAGAAGAACTTATACATTTCTCAAAATTGCAATAAACTCATCTGATTTGCAGTAGAATTGATCAATATTGGGTTAAATCTTACCTCCTTATATTTTAGCTATCCTTTACATCATGTCAGAACGTCAACAACTCAGCCTTAGTGAATACCTTGCCACTGTACAGGAAGTCATCCAGCTGACTTTTGATGGGGCAGTGTGGGTCAAGGCTGAGATCCGTAATTTAAGTATTAAAGGCGGTCACTATTATCTTGAGTTGGCTGAGAAAGATGAAGAAAGCCATAAGGTGATCGCTAGTTGTAAAGGCACCATTTGGAAATTTACGGCACAAAAAATAATTCTAAAGTTTGAACGAGAAAGTGGTATTGAACTGTCGAAAGACCTGAATGTACTGATCAAGGTCAAAGCTAGATTTGATCCGCAATATGGCTTCTCGGTCAATATCGAAGATATCGACTCTAGCTTTACTCTAGGAGACATCGCCAAACGCTATCAGCAGATTCTGCTGCGACTGACTGAGGAAGGCCTGCTCAATAACAATAAACAGTTGCCGGTACCCTTTGATATTCAGAATGTCTTGGTCATTGCACCGGAAAATGCTGCAGGGTTAGGTGACTTTAAAAAAGATGCGGATGCCCTGGCTCAGGCTGGTGTCTGTCATTTCGTTTATCATTCAGCAACTTTTCAGGGTAATACGGCTTCTGCCAGCATCATTCAGGTTTTGGGTAGTGCCTTAAGACAGTGGGCTCAAGATTACTCGATAGCACCAGACCTTATTGTGATCATCCGTGGAGGCGGAGCCGTGAATGACCTAGCTTACCTGAATGATTATGATCTGGCCGCACTGCTGTGTAAAAGAACTGTGCCGATCTGGGTCGGTATTGGCCACGAGAAAGACCGCACTATTTTGGATGAAATTGCACACCGTTCCTTTGATACCCCGAGTAAAGTGATCGCAGGGATCCGTAACCTGATTGTGGAGCGAGTCAATGAAGTTAGTACTGCTTTGCAGACCATCAAGCTACTGTCACAGCACCAGTTGATCACCTACCAGAGCCAGAGTGATCAGTATCTGAAAACTATCAAAACTCTGACACAGAACCAGATCAATGAAGCCCAGCGTAGCGTTGATATGCTTAAAAGTGATACTCAGTATCTTGCTCAACAACAGATTAAACTAGCTTCACAGCAGGTGGAGTCATTGATGAGGGAAACCTTGCTACAGAATCCTCGTAATGTGATGGCCAAGGGCTATGCAATTGTCCGTAGCCAAGGCAAAGCTATCCGTTCCATCCAGCAGATTACTGACCAGGAATTACAGATTGAACTTAAGGATGGCACCATTGATGCCACCGTGACACAGGTAAACGCACATGAACAATGAAGAACTAAGTTTCAAGAAAGGTTATGAAATTCTCAAGAAAAATGCCGAATTTCTTGAATCTCAGGAAGAACCGGATATTGATAACCTGATGGCGATCGTTGAAGAGTCCATGACTGCCTATAAAGCCTGTAAGTTACGTATTGATGCTGTGCAACAGGCGTTGAATGACACCTTTAAAGAATAAAAATTCTAGGTCGAGAAAAGTCTAGAATGTTCTAGAAATAAAGGACATGAGATGGTGAAAACTGACAGTTAACCCAATAAATTTGCTTGAGCAGAGTTTTATTACTAACCACCTTTTCCTCTATAGGTGTTACATGGATCCCAAACAACATACTTACGTTGTTAAATGGTTGACTGAAGATCAAGCCTGTGTCGGCTTATGTGTCGAGTTCTTCATTAAGCTGACTTAAACCAAATAGGTGGGGCTAATGAATTTAATGGCCGATCTTTAATAATCCCTGCCAGCTAAAATAGTTCTGGGTCAAATGAGTACGGTTCATTGACCACTTTCGTTGTGGTAAGTAGCAGCTGCCAACAGCTAATTTAGTTTTCCCATATCTCGCCTTTACCGCTTCTAAAGTCTGCATGAGGCTTTCATTACTTTCACGCTGGCTGTGGTCTGTCAGCAGGTCAGGAGTAAAGCGCTGCTTAGCAATTAAATCCGTCAGAATTACACCACACTTTTTATATTTCACGTCAGATTTATAAATGTGTTCCAGCAGTTGCATGGCTGTTTTAATCAGATCCAAAACACAATCCGTCGGTTCAGGAAACTCAAAAGCCAACGATTTACTGTAATAGGGAACCTTTGAATCAAAAGGATTCGATTGCACAAAAGCAATGACACATCCACATAAGGAAGCGTCTGCTCGTAAACGTATGACTGCATCCTGTACATATTTGCCCATAGCCTCTTTGAGATCATCTAGCTCGGTAACTTTTTCACCAAATGAACGACTTGCTATGATTTGCTGTTTGGGGGGAGGGGCATCATCTAACTGCATACAAGAAACACCTTGCAGCTCCAATACTGTTCTTTGCATTACCACAGAAAAAAGGCTCGCCATGCGATGAGCATCTTGCATCACTAAATCTAGCACCGAATAGATTCCCATGGCATTTAGTTTTTTAACTAACTTACGACCAACGCCCCAAACTTCACCGACCTCAATGTCTGAATAAAGCATTTCCTGATCTAGGAAATCCATATTGAGTAAGTTACACACACCCTTGAAACCCTGTCTTTTTTTGGCAAGATGGTTGGCCATTTTGGCTTCGGTTTTACTACGACCGATACCAATCGAGACGGGTAAGCCAATCCAATCCAACAATCGTTGTTTCATGTGATGCGCATACTGAGTTAAGTCAAAATTTTGTGCATAACTGGTCAGGTCTAAAAAACACTCATCAATTGAATAGATTTCCTGTTCATGTGGCGCAACAAAACTAGCCAAAATTGAATGAAAACGCTTGGACATTTCAGCATATAAAGCATAGTTACTGGATAACACCACGACCTGATGTTGCTGAACAATATCTTGTATTTGAAAGAGAGGAACGCCCATTTTGATGCCCAGCGCTTTGGCTTCATTACTTCTTGCCACAGCACAGCCATCGTTATTGCTGAGCACAATCACAGGTTTATTGTTTAGACTGGGATTAAATACCCGCTCACAACTGACATAGCAGTTGTTAATATCAATCAGGGCATAAATCCGCTCGTAACTGCTCATCTGAACTTCTTGATCACACTGGTAACCACACCCCAAATCAGCATGGTTTGATTATCTTTCAAATGGATATCAGCAAAATCAGGATTAGCCGCCTGTAACCAGCATTGATTACCCTCAATCATCAAACGTTTAATCGTAAAATCATTGTCAATCAATGCCAGAACAATATCCCCATGCTTGGCTTCAATACTACGGTCAACGATTAGCTTGTCATTCAGATCAATCCCTGCATCACGCATGGATAAGGATTCCACTTCAACGATAAAGGTTGCCTGTTGGTTTTGAATAAGAAACTCGTTTAGATCAAGGGTCTTATCGATATAGTCCTGAGCAGGGGAAGGGAAGCCTGCAGCCACTTTTTGCAAAGCAACAGGAATCTCATAATGTGTTTTTGTCTCAAGCAATCTAATAGAGGAAATATCGTTAAACTTTGGAGTGTCATTTTTTTTCAGGTATTTCTTGATTTCCAATACACGAGACTCTGGCACCCGAATGACCTTGGTCGGTTCGTTATAGACAAAAGGACGGCCAGAACCTTTGCGTGCACCACCATGCTTATTTTGCGTCATTTTTATTATCAATCTTGATTATGTAACATAATTAAGATTATAGAAAACTCAGAATATAAAAACAAGATTGTCCGTTCTTTAATAAAGTATTATCCCAAATCTTGGGATTGCCATGATATTAGCAAAGCCACAAGATCAATCAGACGACACAATAAAGATTGTCTAATCCTTGATCGTAGAGACTTTATATTTGAAGCAACAGAAGACCTAAAGGGCTTTACTGGTATCCATTGATTGTTCAGCAACATTAAATAAAACTGTGGAACATTGTTCAGTTATTGATCGTGGAACGTGAACAATCATAAAAAAAGCCCATTCGAGGGTGAATGGGCTATAAAACTAGTATCAACACATGGAATTATAACACAATTTAAAAAGCATTTCGTATAATATTGATTATGTTAAATAGGATATCTAAACACAGCACCCTACAATAATATCGTTGGTGCTGCACTTGACGGTTGCAATAATAAATTATCTTACCGTCAAGTGTATCCCAAGTAACATAACATAAGTTATGCGGAAATCAGACCGCTACTCGACTTGCGTATCAGTCAAACCTACGCAAGTCTGCGTGGCTATGATTTCAATATCTGGAAAATAGATACTCTATTAGTCTCAAATTTGGAACTAGAGTCCACCATTAGATAACGTGGACTCTTTTTTTGTTGTATTAAGAAGCATATTCAAGTAAGAATCTTTCAACATCTCGGATCATATTCTGTACATCGTTATCATTAAATTCCTCAATCTCCCCATGAGCAGCTTTATTTCTTATATGTGCCAAAGTTAAAACTTGCTTATGTTGAAGAGCACTATAGATATTAGCATTTTTTAATTCAGAATTAAGAGCATCAAGTTTTTTAGGTTTAGTAGTACCTTCTTGGCAAATATCAATTCCGTTATTTTTAGCTAATTCTTTAATTGCTGTTTCTAAAACTACACCAGCAGTGACAGCAGAAGCTACTTTATAACCTGAATCAAGGAAATGCTGTGCTTGATCCAACTCACTATCAAAAACCTCTGACTGAATTAGTTTTTTGATTGTGATTAGAAAACCATTTTTTAAATCATCTTCTGCCGCTCTTAAAATTGGAATCACGCGATTTAATATTGCTTTTCTTGTATCCCCCATTCCTGCTTTAAGATTTTTATCAAACTGAGACAAATAATGTGACTTTTCACCACAAGTAATGCTTAATATATTTTTAGATTTCATTTGCCATTCGATAAAAGCTGATTGTAATTCAGGATTATAACCAGATCCAGCGGCTTCACATTTTTGATAGATTGAATCACCTTCTTCTATTAGTGAAGAAAATCGATCTAGTATTTTTTGGGTCATATTTATTCTCAAGTATTAGGTCATTCTGAAGTCGCATAACTTCATTTTATGTTAAATAAGATATCTGAAGATAGCACCCTGCATCGAGCTATGCGGTATTGATAAATATTCAATAAAGTGGAACGTTTTTTTAAAGAACGTTCCACTCAAAGAGTGTGGGGTTCAGCGGACGCTTACCTTTCTCTTAAAGCCTCTTGCGCTTTATTAAATGGTTTTATTAGATAATCTAAGATCGTTTTCTCCCCTGTTTTAATATCGACTGTTGCAACCATGCCAGGAGTAATACTGAATTGTTTGCCTGCTTTATTCATCAATTTTCCTGAATCCGTTCGAATATACACTCGATAATAAAATTGATCTTGCTTAACTTCATCTCTCAAGGTGTCTGGAGAAATAATAGAAACTTTTCCTTTCAACCCACCATAAATAGAATAATCATACGCGGTGATCTTCACCAGTGCATCTTGCCCAGGATGAATAAAAGCAATATCTCGCGGTGAAATACGTGCCTCAACCAAAAGTTGTTCATCCAGCGGAACAATTGTCATCAACTTGCCATTTTGAGAAATCACTCCGCCAATTGCAGATTCATCAGGAAACTCCCAGCAACTGGTCATATACTGATAATGGATGCTGCAAACTCTCGTAGGGCATCACATGCGGTGCCGCTGTAACAGGCACAATGCTGGAAACCGTATTTGATTGCGGTAATGGCGCGAATCTTTGCTGCTCTTGCTGCAGTCGAACAGCTGGTTTTTCTTGCGTGGTTGCATGAATCCGCTGATTGGCGGTTTCATGCAACCACCGACCAATGTGGGCATTAGCAACATCAACATCCAACAATAAGCCTGAAGTCTTAAGGCTTGCTTTCAATTGCACAATAAAGCTTGATTTGAGATATCCATTAAAGCGTTCAACTTTGCCTTTGGTCTGTGCGCGGTAGGGTTTACATACGCGGGAGGCGAAAGCCATATTTCTTGGCACAATCGAGCAGTTTGGGGTTCCATTTGTGCTGCCCCTCCTGATAGGCATCCCGTTCAATCATGATCGTTTTAGCGTTATCAAACAGGATTTCCTGAGGTACGCCCCCAAAGAACTGAAATGCATTTTCCAGACCATCGATCCATGCATCCGTCCGTTCATGATCATAAAATTTCACGAAGGTTGCTCTGGAATAACCTAATGTGGCCACAAAGGCTTTCAAAGTCGTATGGTGACGTCGAATCGTGGTGAAATCAACCTGCATTTGTTGACCAGGTTGGGTTTCAAAACGAATGACGGGTTCTGATTTGGCAACGGGTTTTAATGTTGCAAGATATTCCCTCAATATCCTGATCTTTCCTGGATATCCAAACCCTAAAATCTGCTTATAGAGCACAACGGCAGGAATCCATTCAGGATGAGCTGCATTTACACGTTCAAGCAAATAGGGTTTATATGGATCAAGAATACTTATTCTAGGTTGTGTACGCCGATACTGAGGTGTGGTGTTTTGCCGTAAATATTTACGTACGGTATTCCTGGATACCCCAAGTTCACGACTAATGGCTTTAATGGATTTACCTTGTTGATGAAGAATTTGGATGGTCACTGCTTGCTCCAAAGTTAACATGTTGAGCAGTCCAAAAAGACCGCTATATTAACCAAGGGGGTCAGTTTTAAAATGCCGTTAGAGGGTTATTTTTACACTGCTGCTAACACTTGTTATATTTATGGGACAGCAGTGGCCTTAAGCTCCCATTTTTACTGTATTTTTTTGAAATTTCGTATAACCACCATTATGTTAAATGGTAGGGGATTCTAAGTACGAGATTAGAAAATTTAGTCTTTAAGAGGAGAAATTTGTTCTAGCTTATCTTCAGGATTATTTTCTCTAATATGTATAATTCGATCATAATTTTCTACTCCTCGTAAGTGAGGTGGTGCAAATGCTGGATACTTGTTGAAAAAGTGCATTTTAATATTTAGTGCATGGTCTAAAATAAAAGCGCATTCAATTCCATAGTACTTATCATTAATAAAAAAATTGTCTGTAGTTTCTATTAGTTCTTGGATAGCTAAATCCAATTTTTGAATTTTTTCATTAATATCTTTAGTTTTATCTTCTATCTTTTTGTCCATTGGTATCACCTATAGAATTAAGTTCCCCTAAAATTAACATAATACACCTTATACGAAATCACACAAAAATCAAAAATGGGAGCCTTAAGCTCGCATTTTTATTGTATTTTTTTGAAAATTTCGTATAACGCCCATTATGTTAAATAGAATAGAATTTGAACGATAAAAAATTAACAGTCATACATTATCATTAACAAATAATAGGGGACATTTTTTATGGGTGATAAATTGAAAGAAATACCAGCACTTACTGGGTGTTTTATTGCGGGTACTCTAGTGCGTGTACAGAGGGATCTAAATTTACCACGGAGAATTTGGAAAAAAATCGAAGATATACAGGTAGGTGATCTAGTTTTTGATCCTAGACAGTATCGTGGACAACAAATCCCTCTAAATTCTTGAAATATTTCTGTTCAAAGGCTTCTGGGCTTAAACAGCCGTTTGCAGAATGTCTTCTGATTCGATTGTAATAAATCTCAATATAGTCAAACAAGACAGCATTCGCTTCTTTTCGAGTGGCAAATACACTGCCATGGACCACATGAACTTTCAATGTATGAAAGAAGCTTTCGGTCACTGCATTATCCCAGCAGTTTCCCCTGCGTGACATACTTTGAACGCAGTTATTCGTCAATAATAGCGCCCTAAAATCACGACTACAGTACTGTGAGCCTTGGTCCGAATGTACCATGACACCCATTGGATACCCCTGACGAGCCATTGCATAATGAAACGCATCACATACCAATTGACGGTCTATTCGATAGCTGGTTTGCCAACCGACAATACGACGGCTGAATAGATCCAGCATCACACATAAATACAGCCAACCTTGCTTAGTACGGATATAGGTAATATCTGTTGTCCAGATCTTATTGGGTTCATTGACCGTAAATTGACGATCTAACAAGTTAGGTGCTGTAGGCAAACGATGGTTTGAATCAGTCGTATGCTTGTATTTACGTGCAATCCTGCTACGTAAACCAAGCTTTTTAAGCATTCTTCCAACGGTTCGTTCGCTCATGCTGTAACCTAAATCATGCATGTCATGTACCAATGAAGGTGCACCCAATCGTGCATGATGCTGCCAATATACGGCTTTTAAATCATTATATTTCTGCGCTAGATTGGTCTGGCGCTTTCGCCAGGCATAATAGCCTGAAGTGCTGACACCCAGGCATTTACAGACAGAAGATACAGTGACTTCATTCACATCCAGATCTTGAATTACCGTGTACTTTTCTTGGCATGATCTGTCAGAAAGTACACATGCGCTTTTTTTAAGATGTCATTGACTTCCCTAAGCTGTTTGACTTCTTTCTCTAATTCCAATATCCGCTGTTGTTCTGGTGAAAGTTGACGTTTGCTTGAACCCACTGGATTGGCTTCACGAATCCATTTGTCTAAAGTTGAATAACCCACACCTAATTTCTGGGCGATTGCAGCTGTAGGCTCGTGTGAGTTTGAAAGTGCATAATCAATTGCTTGCTGTTTAAATTTGGGATTAAAACGTTTGGCCATTTCTTGGATCTCCAAAGTTAACGTTACGTTATCTTTAGAGGGAAGTACTGTCCATTATTTTGGCTAGGATCAACATGATGAAATAGCTCTCTTAAAATCAAAGGTTCAGCTTGATCAAATGCAATATCCCTAGTCTGAACGATCTGCTTCAAGAATTTATTCACATTGTTGTCGATATGAGTGACTGTGATCTCCTGCCAGATACTAGGCACAATCAGGGCTAAAGGACGTATTTTATAAAAATGAGAGGCAATATTAATCCCATACGGATCAAGATCACCATAAAATGCCAACAAGCAGTTATCCGATACTTGTTCTAATAATTTAACTACTGTTTTAATGTTGGCCCCATGCCCACGATAGACAAACAGGCTCGACTGCCACTCAAGAGGCAACTGCATATACCAATCAAATACCCTATTCATCATGGCACCATTTTCAATAATAATGATGCGCTGTATCGATTGTATGTCATCCCTGGATGAATTTGGTCAAAAGTGAGACGATAAATATCCTCAAATCAGTAAATCATGGCTTGCCAACTGGTCGAATCTCAACACGTTCTTTGCCTATCCAATGGACATTCGCAAGGCGATTTATACCACCAATGCAATTGAATCCTTGAACAGTGTCATTCGCCATGCCACCAAGAAAAGAAAAATCTTCCCAACCGATGAATCTGTGAAAAAAGTGGTATATTTAGCGATTATGGCAGCAAGCAAAAAATGGACGATGCCCATTCAGAATTGGAAAGCTGCCATGAATCGTTTTAGTATCATGTTTGATGAACGTGTAACCAAGTATTTTTAAAACCACATTTACACAGAATTATTTACACCCTCATTAAATAGTGTAATTATCAGTAGATACCAAATTTACAATCTTCAATGGCTTGCATTTTTTTAGTAGTTGACTCAGCCAACGTTTTACGTTGCTCTTGAATTGCAGGGTCACGAGTAAAAATAGGTAGTTCTTTAACTTTAGTCCGATATTCTGTTTCAATTTCATGACACACTTTAATATTTTCTATTGTTTTATTGACAAAATTTTCATCTACTTTTTTGTACTGATTTTTAGAAATACGTAATGTTTGACCATCATCAGATAAATGTAAGGGCATAGCAGCTAAACCATTATTAACCGCTAAAGTATCATCTTTTTTTTCCAATACGAGAGAACTTCCCTCTTTACCATTCACCACATTACTACGAGCAACCACATTTTCTTTAAGAATATAACTATCTTTACCCTCTTTAAAAATTTGCATAATGCGCTTTCCTTGCACATTTTCTAATTGCCAGTAGCCAACCATTTTGTCATGTTTATTACCACAAGCTGATAAAAAAACCGTCGACATTGATAATAAGATTACTAACTTTTTCATAAGTAAACCTCTGAAAATAATAAAGATTCTTCTAAGCACAACTTTTTATAACTATCACTAGTCGTTTTTAGGTTAAACTGAAATATATCAAAAAATAAATAAAATACATACATTTATTTTTAATTGAATTATTTCAAGTGGAAACTACACCCCAAATTTGCTAAATAGGTTTTCCAGCGTTTCAGTTATACAATGTTTTATGAGATCTGGACTAAATTCAACAGCATCATGAAAAGTTAGAACAACAAAATATCCGAAACTATTCCCAAAAGATGTCAAACAGGAAGCCCATTTGAAACTTTACTTAATGGAAAACGAATTTGGGCTGATAAGAATTTAGCCCAAATTTAACCTGACAGGCACAATAAAAAACGGGGAACTGTCAGATCAGTTTTGAGCTAGTATAAGTGAAGGGTTGTCCTTGTTAGCAGCAGTGTAAAAATGCCCCCTTGGTTATGGTTAATATAGCGGTCTTTTTGAACACTATCTGTACCCTATTCTTTTGAACTGGAAAGCTCTTCAGCCAACTGCTCAGCCTGTTCCAATACAGTTTCTGTAGCCAATAAAGCCATATCAGGTGGATAGCCATACTTCTTCAGCAATCTCTTCACGATGACTCTTAACTTTGCTCTAGCAGCTTCCTTGATCGTCCAATCCAAAGTCACATTCTTACGAATAGAATCAGTGAGTACGACTGCAAGTTCTCTCAATATGTCTTTCTGCATCAATTCTCGAGCACTGTCATTGTCTGCTACTGCTGAGTAGAACGCATATTCGTATTCAGTCAGGTTGAGTTCTTCAGCCAGTTTGTCTGACTCCTGAATTGTCTTAGCTAACTTGATCAGTTCATCAATGACTTCTGCTGCAGTAAGTACCTTGTTCTGATAACCCTTAATTGCTGAACTCAACATATCCATGAGCTTCTTACCTTGGGTGACACTGCGTTGCTCTCGTACCTTAATCTCATCACCAAGTAACTTCTTAAGTGTTTCAAGCGCAATGTTCTTATGCTTATAGTCTTTCATCTCCTGCATAAACTCATCAGAGAGAATCGAGATATCTGGTTTCTGAATCCCTGCAGCATCGAAGATATCTACCACTTGCTCTGTGACTAGAGCTTGGTCAATGGTTTGCTTTACCTTGGCTTCAAGCTCAGCATTACTTAAGCCAGAAATCTTGCCTGTACCATCACTAAACTTAGCAAGACGTGCTTTGACTGCTTGGAAGAATGCCACCACTGGTGCAGCTTCCATAGCATGTGGATGAGGTACAGCTAATGCGAATGCCTGTGACATCGCTGTGACTGCTGTCAGGAAGCGAGTCTTCCCTTCTCCTTGATCTACACCAAGGATATGCTCTTCCGCTTCTAAAATGATGTTGAGCTTACGAGAAGTATCTGCAGTGAAGTACTCTTGGTAGTTGAAGCCATGCAAAATGCCATCAAGCACTTCTAGCTTTTCTTGCAGGATCGTTGCAGCTTCATCCTGCACCAATGCAGGATCACCTTTACCACCTGCTTCTGAGTAAAACGATAAGGCTTCTTTCAAGTCAGATGCGATACCAAGATAGTCCACAACCAAGCCACCAGCCTTGTCTTTGTAGACACGGTTGACTCGTGCAATCGCTTGCATGAGGTTGTGACCTTTCATTGGTTTGTCGATGTAAAGGGTGTGCATACTTGGGGCATCGAAACCAGTCAGCCACATATCACGAACAATAACGAGTTTGAGCTTATCATCATTGTCTTTCATACGATCTGCTAAGCGTTGGCGCTGTTGCTTGGTAGTGTGATGTTTAGCAATCACCTCACCATCTGAAGCTGAGGCAGTCATCACAACTTTGATTACACCATCATTCAGATCATCACTGTGCCACTCTGGTTTGATCTTTACAATCTCGTTGTAAAGGTCTACAGCGATCCTGCGAGACATGCTGACGATCATGCCTTTGCCTTGGTTTGCATTGGCTTTAAGACGCTGCTCAAAGTGTTCTACGATGTCCTTTGCAATGGCTTTGATACGTTCTTTACTGCCGATCAAACCTTCGACTCTTGCCCACTTCGCACGTTCTTTTTGAGTTTGGTTTAAGTCATCTTCAGTAAACTGGTCATCAAAGTCTTCAATCAGCTCTTTGCCTTCCTCACTGATGGCAATCTTAGCTAGGCGGCTTTCATAGAAGATACGAACAGTTGCACCATCCTCCACTGCTTGCGAGATGTCATAGATATCTACATAGTTCCCGAAGACTGCAGGTGTGTTTACATCCGTCTTCTCAATTGGTGTTCCTGTGAAACCAAGGTAAGTAGCATTAGGAAGTGCATCACGCATGTACTTGGCAAAACCATAGACAGTACGTTTACCGACAACCTTGCCATCTTCATCTTTGACATCGACTTCCTTGGCATTAAAGCCATACTGAGAACGATGTGCTTCATCTGCAATCACGACAATGTTGGTTCGGTCTGACAGTTGCTCGTAGACGCTAGTGCCATCATCCGGTTGGAACTTTTGGATGGTGGTGAAGATCACGCCACCTGAACCCACCTTGAGTAACTCTTTGAGTTCTTCTCGGCTGTCTGCTTGTCGTGGTGTTTGTCTAAGGAGTTGGCTTGATGCAGCGAATGTACCAAAGAGCTGATCATCTAGATCATTACGATCTGTGATCACAACGACTGTTGGATTATCCAAAGCCAAGACAATCTTGCCTGTGTAGAAAACCATAGACAAAGACTTACCTGAGCCTTGGGTATGCCATACCACACCGGCTTTCTTGTCACCGACTGCTTGTTGCTGTACCAATTCGAGCTTACTTCTACCTTGATGTTGCATGGCAACTTCTGCTGATTTCGAGTCCGAGTTCACTGCAGACGCACGAATAGTCGAGAGGACTGCTGCATTCACTGCATAGTACTGATGATATGCAGCCATCTTCTTGATGGTCTTAATGGTGATTAAGCCATTGGTATCCTCGTGCTTCGTTGATTCATAGACAATGAAGTGTCGAATCATGTCGAGTAGTGTGACTGGATTCAGTAAACCATGAATCAGGACTTCTAGCTGTGCTTGTGTCTTCTTGGCTTTGGTTTGACCATTGTTTGTCTTCCACGCCATGTAGCGACTGTAGTCTGCTGAGACAGTACCTGCTTTCGCCTCTAAACCATCAGAGATGACGTTGAAAGCATTGTAGGTAAACAAGCTAGGGATTTGGCTTTGATAGGTCTGTATTTGCTTGTATGCGCCTTCTACAGTGGCATTCTCGTCTGTTGCATTCTTGAGTTCAATGACCACCAAGGGTAAGCCATTCACATACAAGATAATGTCTGGTCGTCTTGTCCAGCGATCTTCTTTGATGGTTACTTGATTGACGACAAGGAATTCGTTATTGGTTGGATTCTCAAAGTCAATCAACCAAGCATACTCACCTTGAGTGTTACCCTCTTTGCTCACCTCAATGTTAATGCCCTCAGTGAGCAGTCGGTGGAATGCTTGGTTATTACTGAGTAGATCAGGGGATTGAATATTGGTGACTTGCTTTAGTGCTTCAGTACATTTGTCTTGGCTTAAATGAGGATTTAAGCGTTGTAATGCATCAAGCACTTTGTCTTCCAAGATGACCTGCTTATAGCTTCGTAGAGGGTTAGTGCCCTTCGATTCAATCTCAGGTCCATACACATAGGTATAGCCCAATCCCTCTAGTTGCTCTATCGCCATCAGCTCAATGTCTGATTCGGTCATCTTAGTCACTTGATTATTTCCCCCTAAACTTATCCATATAACCTGGACTCATTAATTTTTTATATGATGTAAAGCTAAGAAACCTTATTCATCGTCCTGCACGTTATAGCCATACTTCTGCACAGCATTCTCAATAGCGCCCTCAAACTTATGGCAAACATATAGATAGAGTTCAGCATCTACCATCAGTACTCCAGGAACACCTAAACCATCATTGAGTGGAATCAGAGTCTTTTGTGAACCAATCTGAACTGTTGGTCGTTGGTATGAGCAATTCACAGTGACTTTATGTGGCGATCTATTCCAGTCAATTTTCTTGGCTTCCCACTCACGACTACCGCCCAGCAAGGTGACTTGAATCTTGGATTCAGTCGCTGTCTTATTCAGTTGTTTGTAAGAGACAAACTTGGCGACTGAACAAGGAGAGTGATAACAGGTTTCTATGACTTTACCTTTTTGTATGCCGCTATGATTGAATTTAGCCGGTGCTGCTTGAACGGTTGCAGCAAAGCTAACTACAGCAATCAAGCCAAATCCCATTTGAATCATGCGCTTTATCATTCTGTTTTTCCTCTTTGTTCTCTTTTACTTAATCCATCGGCACAGCGATCTTATTCACTTTCCAACTCAAACCATCACGAACCATTTTGACAGTGACGGCTTTGGAATCATTTGGATGTTGGATCACAACCTCAAAGTCACTGAATGAGGTATAGCGAGTTTTGTACTCTGCTTGATCTTCTTCTTTGGTTTCTGTTGTTGATGCTCCCTGTGATGAATGTGCTGCATCTTTAAGGTCTTTGCCTTGCATCATCATGGTCATCCCTTCAGGTGTGACAAAACCATCAATCATCTTGTCTACCATGGTAGATGCAAGCATGGCACCTAGTGCTGCGAAACCATCATCTTTATGGGTTGCCATCTCTTTCATCATCATGGCATTCATTTGATCTTTGAAGCTCTGACGCACACTTGGATAGTCGATGTACTTGGACACCTTTTCGCTATCACCTACTTGTGCAGCATTCTTGATGTTATTGATGGCAATGTATGGCGAAGCATACAAGTAGCCACAGATCACTACGACTAAGGCAATGATTGCCCCTATAATTTTTTTATTCAATTCAGCCCCCTGAATGTAAAAAAGGTGAAGCCATCAAATGACTTCACCTCAAATGTTATGCAACTTCTTCTGTTTGGTATTGGACTCTGACTTCGCCGCTCATCAGCTTAGGAAGCAAGGTATCTCGTAGTTGTTCAAGTGTTTGGATTTGCTTCTTGTTAGATGAAACCTTTTGCATCGAAGGAGTAATCAACAGCGAATACTCTTCAAGGTAGTCTAAACTTGGAGTCTTAAAAGAGATATTTAACATATCTTCTGGCTTAACCCTTTGATGACTGCCACTGGTTCCCGAAGCACTCATTGCTAATTCATCAATAACATCTCTTGAATTGAATAAGCTATACAAGAACATTAAATGAGATCCTACTTTAGGCTTCAAATTCTGAAACTCTGTTGAACATACATAATTATCTTTGACATCAGTTAATAACCATATACGAGGCACTCTTGGATTCAGCTTTGAGACTAAAATTGAGTTCTCACATACTCTGTACTTATTACTCAGAATTTCCGCACCCAATTCAATAGTAGGCTTTTCTCCTGAATCAAAAGCAGGCAAACTAAAATGATAGTATGTCTTAAGAGGATCTTTTGATGGGTTCACATTGTCTTTGATATGAGTAGCTATATCACTTACTAGTAAATCATCCCAATCCTCTTTCGCTTCCTCAATAAACCATTGACGAAACAGTGTTTCAGCCATGGCTTCCAAAGTCTTGTTCTGACAGTGCAGTAAGTCGATCTTGTCATCTAATGATGAAAGGATTGAGGCTATGGCTTTTTGTTCAGGGAGAGACGGAAAGCATATCTCTTCTTGATGAACATCATTACGGTTAACTCCAGGCACCGCACTTTTGTCACTAAATTTTTCCCAATCCAATGTTTGCAAAAAGTAGTAGATGAACTTTTTGTCATTCCCCTTAAAGTCGTTTACATAAAGAGATGTGTTTAATGGCCAAAATGGTACATCACTGAAAAAAACTGAACCAATGGTTCCATATCGGCCCGTCACAACACCTGATTCATTTACTTTGGCTTCATTATGAAAATCAGCAAAACCTGAAGAAGCAATGATGGGAACACTACCAGAAACACGAGATTGCTTTGGTAAGTCATAACCACGTTTTAGGGTAAAGAAGCTATCTAATCGCCCAACCTGCCACTCACTCATACAACCACCTTTGCTAAGTTCTCAGCAATGGCTTGGTTTAGCTTGGCTTCCTCAGCAAGCTGTGCTTCAAACTCTGCCTTTAAGCTTGTAAAGCGTACCTTGAAGTCGAACTCATCTTCATCATCAGCTAAACCAACATAACGACCTGGCGTCAGTACATAATCAAGCTCAGCGACTTTCTCAAGTGGTACAGATGCACAGAAGCCTGCAACATCCTCATACTCACCACCCTTGTTACGCCAATTGTGGTAAGTGTCTGTGATGAGCTTAATATCTTCATCAGACAAGACTTTGGTTCTGCGGTTAATCAGATGACCTAGGTTACGAGCATCAATGAACAGAATCTCATTGCTACGATCTTGGTATTGGCTTGAGTTAACACGGTCACGACGCATAAACCATAAAGCAGCAGGAATCTGTGTGTTCAGGAACAGCTTGGCAGGTAGGTTCACAATACAGTCGATGACATTGGCTTCTGAAACCAAGGCTTTACGAATCTCACCTTCACCACTGGTCTTAGAGGTTAATGCACCTTTAGCAAGCACAACGCCTGCCTGACCTTTAGGACTCATGTGATACAAGAAGTGTTGCATCCATGCGAAGTTCGCATTGCCTGCAGGTGGTGTACCTAGAGACCAACGAGCATCACCCACTAACTGCTCACCGCTCCAATCAGAGACGTTGAATGGTGGATTAGCAATGATGTAATCCGCTTTCAGGTCTTTGTGTGCATCATTCAGGAATGAACCCTCAGAGTTCCATTTCACATGCTCTGAGTTAATGCCACGAATGGCTAAGTTCATCTTGGCCAAACGCCAAGTTGTCTGGTTACTTTCTTGACCATAGATGGAGATGTCGTCCACTAAACCCTGATGCGATTCTACGAATTTCTCAGACTGTACGAACATACCACCTGAACCACAGCAAGGATCGAATACACGTCCTTTGTATGGCTCTAGCATTTCAACCAATAAGCTCACGATGGATTTAGGCGTGTAGAACTGCCCACCTTGCTTACCTTCAGCTAAAGCGAACTCACCTAGGAAGTACTCGAATACGTGTCCTAAAACGTCGGCAGAGCGATCTTTTGCATCACCTAGGGCAATGTTACCAATGAGGTCTATCAGCTCACCTAGGCTCGTAGGATCGAGATTTTGACGTGCATAGACTTTAGGTAGTACACCTTTGAGCTGAGGGTTCTCATTCTCAATGGCTTCCATTGCATCGTCTACAATCTTACCAATGGTGACTTGCTTTGCTTGGTTTAACAGGTATGACCAACGTGCGATCTCAGGAACGAAGAAGACGTTGTATGCAGTGTATTCATCACGATCTTCAGGATCAGCTCCTGCAAACTCTCCCTCACCTTCAACCAATAGGTTGTAGTGAGCTTCAAATGAGTCAGAGATGTACTTGAGGAAGATCAAACCAAGGACTACATGCTTGTACTCAGCAGCATCAATGTTCTTACGAAGTTTGTCTGCAGCTTTCCAAAGAATGACCTCAATGGGTTCTTGTTTGGTTTGCTTTGGAGTACGTGCCATGGAATTGTCCTGCAATGAATAGGTTATCTAGTTTTAGTTAAACCAATAGTACCCAATAATACGCTCGTGTGTAAGTATTGATACGTCATTTCTTGTCGTACAATTTAAGTATTAAAAAAGTGTAGCAAGTTGCTACACTTTTCAGACTAATCACAAACCCCACTTTAGCGATCGTTAAAGTGGGGGTATTTTCTAAACTTCTATCGCTTATTCATAGTGATTTATTTTTAAGCGTATTGATGGCTAAAAAATACAATAAAAATTAACTTCGATAAGTGCAAGGCGATTTTCTTCAAGTTTTGTGCTGTAACTGACAGTAAACATTGCTGCGTTACTTGCATAACAGAGACCCTGTAATTATTTTGCAACGGCAAAATTCGTTCAACAGTCTCCTTATCGGGACAATATAGATGCGCGACACGTTCATGAATGATATTGAGATCAATCGCTTTGTCTATTTTACGTATAAGATAATTTTTAGGAATAAACTCTTCTAGCGTAACCATATCAATTTCAGTTTGGGTGGTATAATTTTTCGCATGTGATAATTATAAAAAATTCTCACGTAAGTGTGAGAGTTTTATGAGCAAACTGAAAAGTGTAGCAAGTTGCTACACTTTTTCACTTTTCTGAATAAGCTGTTTTAAAAAATCTTCTAGTTGTAAAAGACTAGCTTCATCAATTTCTGAAATTTTAAGAGAGATATTGAGCTGTTTTTGATTCAGTTTGATATTTCCAGCAACCTTACCATCATATTCGATTTTTCTTACCACTGATGTCGTGGTTACTTTTTCTGGATCTTGACTCAATAGTTTTTCAGCATAAGAAGTAACTTTGCTTTGCTCCAGTTTTTTTTCTTTTAATTTCTCCCAAGCACCGAGTAAAGCTGTTTCCGCCTCCGAAAGTTGCTCTATATGATCCGATAAAAATTTCTTGAACGCTGTTGCAGCAGTACGACCGACTAGACCTGGCTCCAAATCCAGGTCATTCAACATTGCTTTAGGCAGCTTTTCATACGATAGATATTTGTACATATCTTCGCGATTTAAACCCAATGAATTAGCTAAACGTTGCTTGTTCTTCTTCAACTTTTCATCAAGTGAGTTCAAACCAATAAAAATTTCATAATCTGTCAGATCTTGACGCTTTAAATTTTCAGCTAGGGTTAACAAAGATGCTTCTTCATCATTAGCATCAATGATAATGGCTTCAATCACCGACTTGCCGAGTAATTGATGCGCCCGTAAGCGTCGCTCGCCTGCAATCAGTTCATATTTCAGATTATCAAGTTTACGCACTGTAATGGGCTGCAAAAGGCCGATTTCATTAATAGAATCCGCCAGTTCTTTTAATTGAGAATCTTCAAATACTTTACGCGGTTGGTTGGGACTGCGACTGATATCCTCAATAGGAACATTACGTCTAAATTCTTTTAGCTCTTTAATATTGTCTTTCTGTGCTTGCTGATGTTTTTCTGTATTTTGTTTCAATTTTTGAGCTAAAAGCTCTTTAGTGCTTGCCATAATACTCTCAGGTTTAAACTTTCGCTACAATTTCATAAGCAAGGCTTTCAAAAGCCTTACGTACTTTTGAATTTTTTTCTACTTTCAAAAGTGGCTGTTGCAGAATTGCTGCTTGATTAACTTTAGTACTTTGAGGAATGGTAGTTTGTAAAATTTTTCCAACCTGTTTTAAAGCTTCATCCCGAATCAATTTACAAACATTCTGACGTTCATCATGTTTAATCAGTAAAGCGCCTAAAAGCTCTAAATCTGGATTAATACGTTTTATCTTTTCAAGATGGTTTAAAAGATCTGTTACCCCATACAGTCCATATTGTGATCCAGATTCGATAGGGATAATGACATGTGTTGATGATGCTAAGGCATTACTGGTTAATAGTTTAAGACTAGGTGGGCAATCAATTAATATGAAGTCGTAAAGATCTTTTAACAGTTCTAGCTTGATGCTTAATTCTTCTGAAGGACGAGGAGCTTCTTCTTTAAGCTGGTCTTCAGTTTTTCCTAAATTTAATGAGCCATAAATTAATGATACTTTTTCAAAGTTTGTTTCTTCTTGTAATGCATCAGCTAATAATGAAATATCACCAACGAGTAATTCTGCTGAAGTAACAACAATTTCGCTTGGATGTTGGATCCCAATGTGTAAACTTGCGTTTGCTTGAGGATCTAAATCAATGACTAAAACTTTATTGCCAAGATTTGCAAGTTCAGAGGCTAGATGTACAACGGTCGTTGTTTTGCCACATCCACCTTTGTGGTTAGCAACCGTAATAATTTTTGCAGACATACGTGTCAGATGCTTCCGTATTTGAATGTTTAACAATATAAATAACTTTCACTCATCATACTATAGTTTTTAAATTTATAAATCTTATTTATTTAGGTGTAAAACAACTTAAAAAACTAATTTTTAAATAAGCTAGCTTAATTAATAATTAGTATAATTATTTATTTAGCTAATTAATAATTAAGACTGTTTTTTTGCTATATAAAACAAATGCTTATAAGTTTAAAAGTGGAGGGCTTGTCACCGTAAAGTGGAAGGTTTGTCACTCAAAGGTGGAAGGTCTGTCACTCAAAGGTGGAAGGTCTGTCACTCAAAGGTGGAAGGTCTGTCACCGTAAAGTGGAAAGTTTGTCACAAGAGTGGAAGGTTTGTCACTACTATTTTTAAAAAGGTTATATTTTTTAAAAAACTCTTGCAAAAATAAATACTTAATTTGTTGATAAAGTTGGCTAAACAATCTTTAAGGGTGGAAGGTTTGTCACTATGTGTTAGCACCCTGTGGATAAATTTTTTTTATTGGATATTTCCTGATGATTATCTATTCATTTATACCTTTCAAATCTAATGAAAGGTGGAAGCCTTGTCACATCTAGGTTTCTATCTGACATAGCATACCTAAATTTGGAAGAAATAAGTGAAAATGGGTATTTTGAACTGTTAGTTTAGAGCTAAAGGTGGAAGGTCTGTCACTATATGGTGGAAATAATATATTTCATTCCACTTTAAGGACAATAAATCGTCAAAAATGCATATTTCTGATGACAAGCCTTCCACTCTTAGATTCTTGTGGTGAAAGTCTTGAAAGTTTTTCCACTTTTGTATATAAAAATAGAATTAAATATATAAATATCACGGTTATGACAGAATCAGAATCATTGCAAGAAGAATTGAATCATATTCCTTACTGTATAGGCAATATTCGTCATAATGGCGTTGTTAGCACTAGTAACCGCTTAATTCGCCCAATTGAGTTATCAGCCAATGAATATAAGGCGCTCCTATATGCAATGGCTGTTGCAAATTATAGTGAGAAAAATAGGGTAAATGGTGAAATCACAGAACAAACCTATATTTATCTGTATAAGGATGATTTGGCAGATTTACTAGGATTGAATAAACGCAATTCGATTAATGTTGCAATAGACCGGATTTATAAAGAACTTTCATCTAGGGTGGCTCATTTTATTATTGAGGAACCTACTGATGATGGTAAGAGAAAGACTAAAAAAGTACATTCTGTCGTTCCTATTATCCGTGAGTTAAGATGGGAAGATGATTCTAAAAATGCCATTCAGATTCGTTTTACCAGTGAGGTGTTACCGTATTTCACGCAGTTGGCTGGGGGGAATTTCACCACCTATCAATTGAAACATCTGTTTGCCTTGGATTCTGTTGCTAGTATGAGTCTTTATACGTATTTCATTAAAAATGAATTCAAGTACGCAAGCCAAAAGAGTTATGAAGTCCCAATGCTTTTAGAAAACTTGAAAGCTCTGATTGATATTAATGAAACTAAATATGATCGCTGGGTAGATTTTAGACGCTATGTATTAGATAAAATAGTTGCAGAAATTAACGAAAATACAGATCTACAACTAGAGTATGAAACCATAAAAAAAGGGCGCCCAATTGTGGGGGTGAATTTTAAACTGCATCAGCGTATTACTGATAAAACACTAAATGAAACTGCTGTAATTGAAAAAATTTATCTTGATGTTCCATTTGAAGAGAATGCATTAGTAAAAGAATTGGGGGCAAAATTCGATACGAATGTACGTTCCTGGTACATTTTTAATAATGATGAAAAGTATTCGCAGTTCAAGAAGTGGTTTAAAAAAATTGGTTGTCTCACTGACTCTCAAGCAAATATTGTTATTAATGACACTTTATTCCAAATGGATTTTGCTGAAGTTGGTATGAGCTTGAATGACTTTAAACGTAATATGAAGCATAAACTAAAAAATAATCCGGAATTTGTACAAAGTATTCGTGATAGGCTGAATGATATTTTTGGTAAAGAGCTTGTCTAAGGAAAAGTGTAGCAACTTGCTACACATTTTTTAATGTATCACTGAAGAATTCAAGTACTAAGAAAATTGGATACAAAATATCTGTGTGTATAGCTGAATGAAAAATAGTTAAAAGAATAGATATTATTTTTAGATTTTACACTTTTGTTGTTCCTCATATATTTTTGCAGAAAAAAGTTTTTCAGTGCTCAAAAAATGGTGTGGTTAAGATAGGGAGATCAACCAAGTTTTAAGTATATAGAGTAATTTAGATAAAAAATTACTAAATATTTTTATAGCCTTTGTATAAAGCAGCGGATCATGAAAACTATTAAAATAGCCTAAGCTTATTAGCTTTGTTGTAAAAATTTACTCTGAGATGCTTCTTAAGCTAGATATTTGATGCTGTTGCGTCTAGCCACAAATGATAAGCTAAAGACCGTTTTAGCTAAAGATGATGACGATCAACTTGGCGATACCATTGATTTGTAAGTATCCTCTAAACTCTATGCCAATCTTTTAATTTGGATCACTTTGTATGTCGGCAACTTTTGCAGTACACCATTTAAATAGGCATACAGATCTAGACCATTCAACTTTGCTGACTGGATCAATGTCATGATGTTAGCAACTCGCTGACCACTGCGCAGTGATCCAACATACAACCAGTTCTTACGACTTAAAGCCCAAGGGTGCATTTGGTTCTCCACCAAATCATTGTAAATAGATAGATTACCATCATCTGAATAGCGGCTTAAGGCTTGCCAGCGCTTTAGAGTGTAATTGATTGCCTTAGCGGTGGTAGAACTTGATGGCACCATCAGATGATGTTGGTTGAGCAATTCATATAGTTGTTGCATCACTGGTTGACTATGCCGTTGCCGGTATTCGCAGCGTTGTTGCGCTGTACCGTCGGTCTTGTGCCTTAACTCTGCTTCTATCGCATACAATTTCTGAATCAGCACCAGTGCCTGTTCAGCAATCTGACTTTTCCCAGTGATATGCAGTTCATGGAATTTACGACATGCATGTGCCATGCAACCTACTTCAATGATCTGACCTGATTTGAAATGTGCTTTATAACCACTGTAATCATCACAGACCAGATGTCCCTGCCAGCCATTCAGGAATTCTTCTGCATGCAGACCTGAACGGTTTCTTGAAAGTCATAGATCACCCCCTTGCTGCAGCACCACCTGTTTTAAGGCATTGACCAGAGGTTCAAGTGTCTACACCACAGCGACCAATCCAATCTGACAGGGTGGATCTAGATAGATCTACACCTGCGCGCAGAAAGATCTGTCGCTGACGATACAGCGGTAAGTGATCAGCATATTTGGATACCAGCACATGGCTAAGTAACTCAAGTGTCGCAATACATTTATCGATCACATAGGCAGGCATCGTTTGCTGAGTCAGGGTGTCACATTGATCACAAACCCATTTACCACGCACATGCTGTTCTTTATAGAACTGCGCTGGTCTGAAATTCAATTTTTCACTGATATTCGCCGATACGACGCAGTGTGCACCCACAGATGTATTGCGTTGATGCAGATTCATGCTCAATACGTACGGTTGCTAAATGATCTGGGAGTAGTCGACGTTTATGTTTATTTATCCAATGAGCCGTAAAACACCCTCATTTATGGAGGTGATATAAGGCTCGATTTTTAATTCTAATGAGGTGATTGTTGTTGCTCGATGTATTGTTTAATAATTTCTAATGGCGCACCACCGCAACTTGAAGCAAAGTAACTTGGCGACCATAAAGAATCACCCCAAAGTTTGTTTTTAATTTCAGGAAAGTCTTTTCTAAGGTGGCGACTAGATAGACCTTTTAAGCTATTCACTAAATTTGAAATAGCAACTTTTGGTGGGTAATTAATTAATAAATGAACATGATCATCCTCCCCATTAAATTCAATCAATACAGCATCAAAATCCAAAGCCCGATATTGGCAATAGTCACCAACATAATATACATTAAATTGTATAAATTGCTGTGTATATAAGTACAATGAAATAAACAACTTACGTTTTCAAATATTTTTTATTGGAATTAATTTTTATTAAGATCGTTTAATTGTGGTCACATAAGTTTTTAAAAATTTACCAAATTATCACCAACATAATTTTGTGATGATTAATTAGGTAAACCGAATGGTAAAAAATCAGGTTGATGGAATTATATATGGCCAGCCTAGGCTTTTATCAGCATTAATTAACTGTATAACCCCCAAAAAAAATTAAAACAGACACTCACCATTAAAACTTAGGTGTAGCACGAGAGTTAAGCAGTATCCGTTACGATGATTTATTGAAGTCATTTTATTTCTAACTGCAATTGAGCAGGCCTACCAATGCAAGCCAGATGTAAACAAAATTTAAAAGCCGGTAGTGCTTTGCCTTGTTTTAAGGAATATAGCTGTAAGCGTGCATTATTTTCTTTTGTTGTTGGGTAACCTTCTAGTTTCTGATTTGCCTTGGCAAGTTTGAGTAGATTCGGCGTAATTTCTTTGTTTAAAAAATTAACCATATCTATTCCAAGTAAATGCCACATGTTGGCAGGAAACAGATCTTTGGCCGCATAGTAGAATTTTTCCAGATTCTGAATATTTTTCCGCGTTGAATGTAAACCTGTATGTGAAGCAGTTACGTGATTAATAAAGAATTCTAAGACATACCTAATATTTTCAGGTGACTTTTGATAGCAGGCTTGTAGATAGTTAAAAAAATGTGTGACCAATAAAAGGTCCTCATTAGTATCAATCATTGACGGTTTGATGTATTGCAGTTCGGTTATATGAAAAAGTCTTGGATTGTTTTTTCTAGATTTAAGTTGTTTGAGTTGGATTGCATTGTCATACCAATACTTGATGAGCTCATGAGATAGGCAAAGTTCTTGTGCTACGCGCTCCGTATCATATTTGTATAACTCTAATAAGCAGAGTGCCTTATAAAATAGATCAAGATCGATTTTAGATTCTGGAGTCGCGACAAAATAGTCAAAAATACAATGTTCTTGCGTTTGATTTACCTCTAATTCTGCATGTAGTGTGTGAGCATTGCTCGCTATCCATTTTTCTTGATTGTTTAGAAGGAGTTTACAGAGCGTTGTAGCATGCATTTCAAAATTGAATTCAGACTGATCATTGAGCGATTTTAGAAAATGTAACTCTTGTGTTGAATTGCTTATCCCCAGCATTTTCTTAACCAAACCATTGCTTAGTAATGGGCGATATTTGGAAAATTGATAACCTGCAATAAAGTAAGCTACATGAATATAACTTTTAAAGGTCTCGATGGGTTCGAGATGCCCCAAAAGATGTGCGATGATAATCCAATGATTTTGATCAATTGAATTACGTAATAACTCAGCCCTGAGCTGATTATATTCAACTTCCGTATAGTCTGTGAGGCTATCAGACAAAAAATGATAATCACATTTAAAAATTAATGCTAAATGATTTGCTGCAGAATGTCTAAATGAATGAAATGTATAGTGATGTTGCTTGAATAACTGATCCATAAAATTTTTAAAGGGTGCAGTCAGCATGTGCTGGCTGAGTTTCTTATTCTCATTGAACTGACTGAATAAATAATCATTCGGTTTTTTTGTTAACCGCTGTTTGACAACATATTGATGAAATTGTTGATACTCAGATGCTTTGAGTAAGCAATACACGGGCACGCTACGTTGCGCGCTGTCAGTCTTTAATCTGTGTTCATTGCCTATTTTTTCTGACCCATATGGCTTGACCAATAATGATATTCTGTTTAATCCTTCAGTATCTTTGATACGTAAACCAATCATTTCATTAATTCGCATCCCAGTTCTGTAAGCAAGCGTATAAATAAGACTAAGATTTTCATAGTCATGTTGAGAGATGATATTTTGTAGATGTGCTTGTTGAAGTTTTTTGATTAACAGTTGAAATGTGACTGGGCTGATAATACGTGTGCGTGGTCTGGTTTGTTGATCCAGCGTCTCTAAAGTGAATGCTGGGGCATCGAATAGTTGTTCTTGAAATTGATGAAAACGTTTGAGTGTTTTTACAATTTGAGCAGCCGATTTTTTAACAGTATCTTCGAGCAGACTTTCAGCAATACAGTTATTTTGATAAATCTGTGCATATATTTTTTGCAGGCGTGTTTCTTCATCGTCCTCAGAAAATTGATATTGTAAAGAATAGATTAGCCAAGGCTCACCAATTCGAGTGTAGTATGTGTAAATTGAGCTTTTGGCTAACTGGCTATTGTTGGAAATGATTTTAGCAAAAATTGTAGCGCAAAAATCAAATCTCTGAGCTAGCAGATCTATATCTTCTTGAGGTGGTTTAAAGAGACTAATTAACCACAGGGTGATTCGTTTACTGTATTCATTAAAGAGTTTTGCATTCTCCATACAATAATCGATCATGAGTTGATAGATTGGGGCATCTGTTTGGCGAAGACGAATAATTTTTAATAAGTCTTTATGAATTTTTAGTACATCTTTTAGTGCATCTTGCTCATGATGCAAATAAACAGTTTGTGGAGGTAAATTCTTAGACTGATGAATGACTTCAGTAGTGAGCTCATGCTTATATTTAAATTTTGGTTGCACAAAACGCTCAAACTCTTGTTCGGGTAAACCACAACTGAGTAAATTCCCGATGAGGCATTCAGAGAGCGCCGGATCTATATCTACGTTGGGAAGCTGTAACCAGTTGTAGCGAGCATGCTGAAGTAAATGCGATAAGCTATTTTTTTTAAACTTTTTCTTTATTTTTCGAAAGATATACTCAAGATAGCCCTCTACGGGAAGATGAACATGTCGAATATCTCTCAGATTAAAATGTATTAGCCACAGACGTGTGACGGGGTCTGGAATAAAATTTCTAGATTTTCGAACAGTATATTCATCAATAAAAATATCGCCATAATGATTAGAATGGGATTCTAAAAAAAGAATATTAAGGTCTTTATAATGGCGTACTTTTACTGGATTTCTGAGGTGTTCAAGCAAGGCATTAAGTTCAGCTTTTTCATTTAAGCCACCAAATAGAATGGCAGACAATATAATATTGCCCACGATTTCCTCATTTGAGAATGAGTCACAGCTTTCAGCCAATTCCCAATAATTATAAAGCTGTTGTACGAGGTCATTTATTTCATGACCATCGGCATTCCAGCTCATGGTCACGATAGGCTTATCTCTTTTAATATCTAAAACAGCATGAGGCAGCTCTAAATCCAAGCGATGCTGAGCATTTAACTCTTTGATGTAATCTTCAAAAAAATCATATGCAAACTTGATCCACTTTTTACTCGTAGAGTTTTTCTTGATGTGGCTATAAACCTCGCCGTAATCACCTAGCAAATGTGGATTCTGATCAAACTGCTGTTCTGAAAAATATTTGCGGAGTGAAGCATGAACTTCATTTTGAATTTTTTGTTCATTTAATTGTCGAGTAAGTTCTCGTTTCTTTTCGGCAAACAGTTGATCTGCTTTTTTAAGCGATGAGGACATTTAAATTCACTCCAATAATTTCAAAATATTCCTGCATTTCATTTAAATGTGTTGCGAGCGCGCGATATTGGTTCAGAGACAAACTAGAAAATGGATGTGCGGCTTCCTGTTGGAAGGCTTCATGTCCAAAAAGTGCAAGTATTAAAGGCTCGGGGATTTGTTTGTTGGTGAGAAAGGCACGTGTTGTATGGCGGTGCCAGTTGGGATGTGCTAACCCAACTTCAGGATGAAAGTCACGCACATTGGAAGGTGTAAGCGGAGTGAGTGTGCCATTTTGTAAAAGATTTAACAGAGGCTGTTCATTATTAAATATGGCATCAATTTGGGCTGAGATTTCGCGGTTAATCGCCATGTAATGTTGTTGGATATGTTCGAGGAAACGAAGATATTTCTTTAATTCACCGATGAGAAATGCACAAAGTGGAATCAAGCGTCCAAAGCCACGTCTACCACCGACCTCTTTGTCAGACAGCATAATTGTCTGTTGCTGAAAACTTATATTATTCAAAAAACCTGGAAAGTCCCGAACAGGTCGTGCAGCGGTAAACAAAAGTAGGATATGCCACATCCAAATGCTATAAGCATTAAAACTTTCTACCCAGTCGTTATCTGAAGTCGTATAAATTTTGGTGTAAAGATAGAAAAGGATGTCCTTTATGACATTTTTACTTGGTGCTTTTTGGCTACCAAAGCAGATGGACTGATCACTATAGACAATATCACCGTAGTCATTTTCAGCGAGCTGTGTACATAGTTCAGATAAAACTTTGACATAATTTTTTTGTAATTTATTTACATTGTAATGGCAGTAAGAGCTTGAAGAAGAGTGACTTGCATCTACACCAGTGATGATGTCAGCAAGTTGCCTATTGCCTGTTTTTTGCAAAATAACATGATGCAGTAATGAGCTAGTTTTTGATAAGTTCAGCTGAGGAATTTTGACTTCATCTTTTATTATTCTAATTTTTTTCTTTAGCTCATCTTCAGTGATGATTGGTTCTGCTTTGATACGATCAATAAAGTGATTTGGGATAGGGATATCTAAATGAACGGTGTTATTGATCAGTGACTCCGGATATTCAAACGTTGCATCTTCAAAAATGCTGAATTTGGTTGAGAGATAGTATTGGTCACTTTGCAATTTAATGACTTGGCGATGATTTAATCTTTTTACACGCCTTTTTTGAAAATTTAACCAGTCTTTAAAGCCAACGCCTGTGATTAAGCAAAGTAATACAACGAGCACGCTTTTATCATTATGTTTTTTATCATCATGATACAGGTATGTAATTAGGTCAGAAATAGTATAAACACTTGGGAGTAAACAACTTGCAGTGAGCAAATGATCTTGTCGTTGCATATGTTTTGGAATTAACGAAAGTGCCATACGTTGGGCATTTTTAGAATGTCTGGCAAGTGGTGTAATCTGATCTGCTTGAACAATAACAGAGGGGTCTTCTTGCTCGTCAAGGGCTTGCTCATTAGCTAAACCTCTATTACTTTTTTTAGTCTCAATGATTTCGTTAATAGTTCCATCGGTATCCCATGTACGATATTGCAGTTTACTATCTACACTTGATTTGGCAATTTTTGGACGGCTTTTTAGTACATAATTGAATGCAATACGTAATTCATCACAGAAATTTTTCTGAAAATCATTTAGTTCTTGATCTGCTTCAGGTTGAAGAGCAGACTCTACAAATTGCTCTAATGATAGAAATAAAGCAGGGAATTTAAGAGTTAAGAATGCTTGATAATCTAATGCGTGAGCATCTTTTTTTTTTGCAAAAAAAGACTTGTTTGCAACGCGGAAACGCTGAAATAAGCGCTTAATCGTATTGAGATGCTCTGTATGTTGTTTTTCAAATAAATCTGGTTTGATCTGCGGCAATGCTAATAAATATAGTGCTGCTTTAAGGACGAGCACATTCCAGGTGAGTAGTTCCGTGTGCGCATGATAAATGCTGGCAATACTGTTGATGTAATACGTGATTGGGGAATCACCAATTTTAGATTTTCTAGACGCTTGGAGAGTAGCGGGAATGCGAGGTGGTGAACTTGTAGAAATATCAGATTCAATCTCACTGAGAACAAGCCCCTTAAGATAATCTGAGCAGTCATGGTAAACCAATAGATCTGCGATAAAGTTAATATGTGCATGAAGACACAAATCCTCTGCATTAAAAAGCTTTTTTAATAAGTCTGATAATAAAATTTTGGGTTGAGGAAGGGGCTTAGTTTCACTTTCGTGCATATGAACAATTCCAAAAATCTGTTGGATTTGGTGAAAAATCATTTTGATTTAAATAATGATCGACGACTTTTGATTGCTTGCTGACTTCGTCAAGTAGATGCTGGCGACGTGCATGGATTTTTCTGTTTCTATTGTGGAGTTGTGTATGGCTAAAATTGAGTAACTTACCAAGCCCCTCAAGACTGAGCGTTTTATGTGCTTTGAATGAATGTAAGCGATTAAAGTCGAGTAAAACTTCAGTCGAAATATATCGGTTGATCGCTTGCTGAAGATGCTGCGGATTTAAATTGTGTATATCAAAAGTATTTGCTTGCAAAAAACTTAAGAATTCAAAGCTTGCATAGTGTTTGAGTTGTTGTTGTAAGTTGGCATCAGGTGGGAACGTATATACATGTAATTCCTGAGGTGAAGGCGGAAGCTTCATGTGATGCAGGTACAAATCAAAATTATCAGCGATCCAGAAATTGGATATTCCTGCTATAGACCAAACATTGAGTTTGTTTGATGCTAAACGAAAATGAGAAGTTAATCGTAGAGCTCGAAAGGCCATGTGATAGCAGTGATGAATGCCAGCAAAATCTGGATGAGTGTTTAATGCGAGTTTAGAAAGATCTCGCTTGAAGATAATTTTGGGGTTATCAAAATTAAATGAACATTCAGAAGTTACTTGTTTACGCGTTCCACGGCACATATTTAGATTATTAAAATATAACTATGATACATTTCTACTATTTAACTGTTTACTTTTCAAGTAATCTAACGGTATTTATTGTGTAAGTGTAGAAAAGTAGACACAATTTATAGTTTTGGTGTGCATAATTTAATTTGGTTCTATTTTTATTAGTAATATTTTTAAGCTATTACCGAGGTTGGGATTGATTGATTGTATGGCTGTGATTCCTGCTACAAAGTAGTAAAAGTTAGATCATAAAAATACCCCAACCTTGGCAATAGTCACCAACATAATTTACATTAAATTGTATAAATTGCTGTGTATATAAGTACAATAACATCAATAACTTACGTTTTAAAATATTTTTATTGGAATTAATGTTTATTAAGATCGTTTAATTTTGGTCACATAAGTTTTTAAAAATTTACCAAATAATCACCAACATAATTTTGTGATGATTAATTAGGTAAACCGAATGGTAAAAAATCAGGTTGATGGAGTTATATATGGCTGAACCGTACCGGGTTTGTCGGAGACTTTTTTATTTAAGTTAGGCCACCTGACCTAACGGGTTAATCTTATGCTGCTGTTAGGGTCTAAAAATAGCAGTTTTGAAGGGCTTTATCGAGTGATTTTTTCAACACTCTACGCAATTATGGATATCATAGTATCCACTTTATGTTTTATTTCGCTATAATGGATATAACTGTATCCATTTGGTCTTTGCGGATGAATTTTACCTTACTTGATGATACCGATGTAAGCCAAGCTTATGCGGCTTATTTACGTGAGTTACGCAAGCAGGCAAAGCTGTCGCGCGCTGCATTGGCTGAGCGAAGCTGCGTACCTGCGGCCACCATTAAGAAATTTGAGCTGACCGGGCAAATTTCATTTCGTCAATTGCTGTTGCTATGGCAGACACTTGATTCGCTAGATAGGCTTTATCAGCTCACGCAACTTAGCAAAGAACGCGCTGCTATACCCATGAGTATTGATGAGGTGCTAAAAGATGAGTTTTAAACCGATTCAGAAGCTTAATGTTACTCGTACGCTAAGCTCAGGTGAGCAGATATCTGTTGGAGTCTTGGCGCAGAATCGGCAAGGCGTTTTTTTTCAGTATACTGACGACTATTTGCAGCAGTTTGGCAATTTATCACCGTTTACCTTGCAAGCGAATACGCTAGTTCAAGCCGCACCTAAAGCGCCGCACCAAGGTGTACATGGCGTATTTGGGGATTGTTTGCCCGATGGCTGGGGCATGTTGTTACAAGATCGTATTTTCCGGCAAAAGGGCATCCTACCTAATCAATTAACGGCGATGGATAGACTGGCCTTTGTCGGTGATAAAGGCATGGGAGCGCTGTCTTTTGCTCCGGTGTCTGAGTTTTCAGCCACGACATACGCGGACATTGATTTAGCAACCTTGGGCTTAGAAGCACAAACGCTGTTCGATGCTTCAATGTCAGATTATATGGATGATAATCACGATGAGTTAGATGGGCATACGCAACAGGTGTTGGCCGCATTAGTCGCCGGTGGTAGTTCGGGTGGAGCAAGGCCTAAGGCGCAGATTTATATGCCTGCAGGGGAAACTCAGCATTGTCGAACCTTTGCTCAGCCTGGAGATGAGGCTTGGCTGATTAAGTTTACCTCGAAAAATCTCGCGCTCGGGCATGAAGAAGGGTTGTGTGAAGCGGTTTATTTGCAAATGGCCGAGCTTGCCAAGTGCCAACCACCAGTCTGGCAACTCATTGAAGCACCAACTACAAGCGGTGCGTCTGCCTGGTTGGCGCTTAAGCGTTTTGATTATGTCACGGAGCAGGCCCGTTTAAGCGGTAATCGCAGTTCAGGTCGCTTGCATATGCACAGCGCTTGCGGGCTGCTGGATGCAGACTTTCGAACGCCAAGTTTAGATTATATTGACTTGATCAAAGCCAGCCGTCAGTTGTGTAAATCTCCTGCTGCTGGGCAGCTGCAATTTCGCCGTGCCGTTTTTAACCTGCTGTCGTCTAACCAAGACGACCACAGTAAAAACTGGGCGTTTTTGCAAGCGGATGACGGTCAATGGAACCCTGCACCTTTTTACGATGTTACCTACAGCCCACATCCATTCAACGAACACGCCACTGCTTTCGGCGGTTATGGCAAAGTGCCATCGCTTAAGGTGATGCAAAAACTTGCTACTAGTGCTGGCTTTGCGAATTGGAATGATGCAAAGCAAGTTATTGAAGAAGTCGCAGAAGCCATCAGCCAATTTACGTATCTTGCCAAGCAACAAGGGATCAGTAAAACAACAATGTCCGTGATTGCTAAGACATTGGAGCAGCGTAAACAAGAAAATGCAGCGCTTTTTCTATAACAATAAGAAGGGACAGTAATGAAGCTCGGCCGAAACGATCCTTGCCATTGTGGCAGTGGTAAAAAATTTAAACGTTGTTGTATGAGCAGCGTTTCCAAGCAACATGCCCAAGTCTTCGATGATGTTGAAACCATGCTGGCAATGAACCCAAATTTGAGTCTTGATGAACTCAATGCCGCTTTGCAGCACAAAGTGCAAGAACGCAATCATCAACCTCATCCCGATTTTTGTGGCGTAACGCCAACGCAAATGGCCAATTGGCTTTATGCGCCTTTTGATGAATTAAAGTGGGTGACAATTTGCACTCCCGACTCTCTTTCTGCCAGCCCAATAATGCGTTATCTAGCCCTCATTCTTGATGAGGCCATGGCGCAAGAAGGCTCCTTCAAAGCCACGAGTAAAGGCAACTTACCGGCTAAGTTGGTTAAACAGGCCAGTGAGTTATTGCCTGAGTTTGCCGTTGCTCAATTAGAACGTAGTATAAGCATCAGCGAGTTTTCGGGCAGCAATGAAGACAAATTTAATGCCTTGCACTACACCCGAGTGCTTGCCGAAATTAGCGGTATTATTTATCGGCGCAGTGGCCGCTACCATGTAAAAAAATCAGCGCAAAAGCAGTATCAAGCGCTAGGCATACAGGCCTTTTTCAAACCTATGTTAGAGGCCGCTATCAGCAAATATAACTGGGGTTATTTGGACAGTTTCGAATACGATGTCGACTTGCGCACTTTTTGGTTGTTTATGCTGTGGCGTATTCAAAGCCACAACAGTGTGGAGCAGCTTGTGAAAGAGGTGATGACAGCTTTCCCTAATCTATTGCTGGTATTCCCTACGGATGATTACTTCTCGCCAGAAAGAAACTTAAGTATGCTCATCGAATCACGATTTATTGAGCGATTTTTGCAGTTTTGGGGATTTGTAACGATTGACCCAAGACGTTATATAAACGCTGAACAAGTCGCCAGAGTGATTCAGGTACAGCCTTTGTTAAAACAAACTTTTCAATTCACAATAAATAAATAGCAAGGTCACCGTGAGCGAATTTCAATACTATAAATTTGAGCGTCTGGATGGGTATTTAGATGCTAAAGCACGTCAAGCACTCAGAGCCATTTCAAGCCGTGCCGAGATCAGCGCTACGGCCTTTCAGGTGTATTACACCTACAGTGATCTAAAGGCCGAGCCTTTTGAGCTGATGTTAAAATACTTTGATATCGGTTTTTACTATGCCGATTGGGGCTCAATCGATGTATACATCAAGCTACCAGCAGGAACGCTTCCAGATGCGTTACTTGGCTTTTCAAGTGATGGACTTCATGTTCACGAAAACGATGAGTGGCAGTTGCTGATTTTTTCCCTTGAGGAGTGTGATGAGTATTTTGACGATGAGCATGCTGACGACTTTTTCCAGCATTTAGCCGCTTTACGCGGCGGGTTAATGCAAGGGGATTGGCGCCTTGTGTACTTAATGTGGCTCAAAGCGTTTGATTTTAATGATGGCGTTGAGCGAGTGCCGTTAATTCAATTCGATTTTGAGCACCTCAGGGAAGAGGAGCAGTCGTTTGCTGCGCTGTATGATATTCCCTTAGCATTGGTTAAGGCGCTCGCCATGGTGCTGAGCGAACAACCCAGTCACCAAGCCAAACAAACTCAGCTTACGCTTGATGCGTGGATCCATAATCTCTCGCAAGCAGAGAAAGACACGCTATTACGCACGTTGTTTGAGCAAGGCCAGCTAACCCGTCACCAAGCCTTAGCGCTGACGCGAAAAGAACCTGTCAACACAGACGAGATCTATCAATACTGGTTAACTTCCGCCGTCATTTCTCCTTTCATTGAGCAAGCGCAAAGTCAATTACAGCAAGAGCAAGCCGCAGCACTCGCAAAAAAATTAGCTATCGAAAAAGCGGAAAAAGAAAAAGCGTTGACGTATATCTACAATCAACGTGAGCACTACTGGCAGCAATCACAAGAGCAAGCGGATCGAACTTGCGCCAGTGGTTACGATGCGGCATCACGCTATCTGCATCAGCTGTTTGAGGCCTATCAGTTCAAAGCTGATGAAGCGGCGTTTGAACAACGTTTTAAGCGCTTTGTTGTGGCGAATAATAGCCGTAAAGCACTGTTAAATCGCTTGAGTGATTTGCTTTAAACGATGAGGCGATAGGCTGGCCAAATGACGTTAGCAAAAAACCGATTGAGGGTTGGTTGAAAGGTTGTAAGCCCACCAAAGGTCTACAAATTGTTACCTATGAAGTCACTTTGTGTAGACCTCGGGGTCTAAGTAACGCGCTTTTACCATCTCTGTGGTAAATACTGCGTGAAATACAAAGGCATCACGATATTGGTTTGCTCTAATGCGGATGAGCCTTGTGTACCCGTTAACTTAAAGGTTTTACTTGGAGTACATTTTTCAACGTAGGATGCCAACGATTTTGCTCTTGTACGTTTACCACTTTTGACCTCCACAGGGACGATATCGCCTTCATCGGTCGCCAAAATAAATTCGATTTCGGCACGGGCGTCATTCCATGAATAGCTTGGGTCAACGCCAATGGCAGTGAGCTCTTGTTGCACAAAGTTTTCAGCCACATAACCTTTGTATTCATAGTTTTGTTGCTTAATTTCTTTATAACTGCTGCCGAGCATATGATTAAGCAGACCCACATCAAACAAAAACAGTTTCACCATATTTTCTTTTTTATAGGCCGCTAACGGAGATTTCGGCAATCCTTCAATAGGGTAGTTTGGCAAAGCTAGGCGGCAGCAGTTAAGCCAATGGATCGCGGTTTCAAAATCGCTATAACGAGATTTACGCTCATGCACATGCTTAAATTTAAAGCGTTTAACCGACTCATCGCTGACAAGTGATAGCTGGGCTGGAATGCTATTAAATACCGATTCAATCAGTGTGGTGTCGACCTTGCCCGCGTACTTACCAAAATCGCGGCGATAACCTTCCACTAAATCGGCATGAATTTTTGTGACTTTTTCAACACGCTCTAGAATGCTTGAATCCTTATACTGATACCAAGCAGAAACGGCTTCCGGCATACCACCAGTAAAAAAGTAGTCAGTGAGTTTGTCCATCAATTTGGTGTGTACTGCCGGTGTGCTTGCTTGACTATCAAACGCTTTGATCAGCGCTTGCTCGTTGGATGCGTAAATAAATTCTTGGAAGGTCAGTGGTCGTAAATTGTATTGTTCTACCTTGCCCACAGGGAAGGTGTTGAGCAAACCAATATTCGAGCCGCTGGCAGCGACAAAATAGGACGGTGCTTTTTCAGCAAAGTACTTTAGTGAGGTAACGGCACGTTCACATTCGCCAATTTCATCTAATATCAGCAGATCGGTTTCTGGGTTGAACGCTTGGTTGGTTAACAACTCAATATTCATTACTAGCTCGTCAGGTGACAGAGAGCCATCGAACGCTTCTTTGTAGGCAGGGTTTTCAAGGAAGTCGATACGAAGGATGTTGGCAAAGGTATTCCCAAATAACTCTTGTAGCAGATAGGTTTTACCTGTTTGTCTTGCACCATCGATCAATAATGGCTTGCGCACCGGTTGATTTTTCCATGTTATTAGGGCGTTTAGTAAGTTGCGCTGCATTGTCATTTCCCGCCAATTAAGACTGTTAACTGCCTGTAGTATAACTCAGCCTACACTTTTACGCGCAGAAAAGTGCGGAATTTTACATTTTTATGCGCATAAAAGTGTAATTTGATGACCTTTGGCATTCAGGGATTCACATCATCGCCTTGGCCAACGCGCAAGCTAAACCTAAAAGTAGGATATAAATCCAATTATATTGAGTAAAGTGGGAATATAGTCCCTTTGGTTGGTGATATGGCTAAGCGTGACTTACACAATATATTGTTTCCAAAGCAGCGTAAAATCCTGACGCAGTTTGGTGAAGACTTGCTGTTGGCGATGAAAAGACGTGGTTTTACCAAAAAGCTACTGTGTGAACGTACTGGTTTTGATCATAAAACCGTGAATTAAGTCTTAGCCGGTGATCCGGGCGTTGCCATAGGCACTTACTTAAAGGTGATGGCCGTTCTTGGCATGGAAAGCAACTTTGCAGAAATGGCCGCCCATGATGAAGTGGGTATCAAGCTGCAAAACATAAAATTGCTGGAAGGTTCAAGATGAGCCGTGAAATCGTTGAAGTCTATGCCGACTGGCAGCCAATTGAAGCACCTTTGCTAATAGGGCTGCTTTCTTACAGCGATTCAAGCCGAGGTGGCGTGTTTAGTTTTGCCTACGATAAAGCATTTTTAACCTCAGCCTATCGCTTGCAAATTGATCCCATCCTGACCCTCCACTCCGGTGTACTCTAAAACGATGAAGTCGATAAAAGCTTCCGCGCATTTCTTGATTCATCGCCTGATAGATGGGGGCGTATTTTAATGCAGCGGCGTGCGGCGATTGAGGCGCGCAAAGGCATTCGAGCAACAAGTCGATTAAACGAATTGGATTACCTGCTGGGCGTAAATGACTCTTACCGGATGGGTGGTATTCGATTTAAGCGAACAGGCTCGAATGCTTTTTTGGACGACAATTCTGAATTTGCTGCGCCGCCAATGGCTTCTTTGCGAGAGCTAGAGCATGCAGCAATGCAGATTGAAAAAGACGATAACATCGACAGTGACGAGTATTACCGCTGGTTGAAAATGCTGATTTCTCCAGGCTCATCATTAGGTGGTGCAAGGCCCAAAGCTTGTGTCACAGATGAACAAGACCACTTGTGGATTGCTAAGTTTCCCAATTTAAACGATACCCATGATGTGGGCGCGTGGGAGATGGTCTGTTATGAATTGGCGTTAGCGGCAGGTGTTGACATGTTTCCAAGTGAGATGAGGCAATTTTCGTCACAGCACCATACCTTCTTAACAAAACGGTTTGACCGCGACGGTGACAAGCGGCTGCATTTTTCGTCGGCCATGACACAGCTTCAATACTATGATGGTGAACAATCTCAAGGTGCCAGCTACTTAGAGATTGCTGAATTTATTTCCAATTGTGGAGCACAAACCACAGCTGATTTAGCTCAGTTTTGGCGTATGGGGGTAAAGGCATGGGGAAGTGTTTAATGAAGTGCTGCTGTTTATTTTGGCTTGGTATTTGGTGAAGGGATGTTTTCTAATTTCAATGAAGGTTGCTTGTTACTGTTGTCATCAATGTACTCAAGGGCGTACCTCATAGCCTTGTAGCTTTTCTCGCGTTTTTTAAACATGCGTTGCAGCATAGGGAGAGTGCAGTCCACATAGTCGTGAATAGTGACTTGTGTTTTGCCTTCCGATTCACGATGAATACGACCGGCATATTGAGCCAATGTTCCTTTCCATGAGATGGGCATGGCCAAAAACAACGTATCCAGTCTTGGTAGGTCAAACCCTTCGCCTACATATTTTCCTGTTGCGACGACGACTTGAGCCGATTGCAGATGATTGTCAGCGTTCTTGCGTTCCGCAGCTTTCATGGCGCCTTTAAGTACGACAGTGCTTATACCCATTTCGGTAAGTCGTGAGTGTATGGATTCTGCGTGCTCTCTACGCTCTGTAAGGACTAACGGGTGTCCGCCATTTTGAACACACTCGTAGGCGTCTGAGACGATTTTTGAAGTGCGCTGCTCATTATTGACGAGCCAGCGGTAGGCATCGCTTATTTTGGGGCGCTCATCTGTTTTTATAAGCTCTGCTGCTGGTACATCGTAGAGCTGATGAATCATCACGGTTTGAGTAAATTGCTCATCAGGGCTTTGTTTCACTTTGTAGCGAATAGGCCCTGCCGCCATAAAAATGATCTTTTGATGACCATCTTGTCGCTCTGGTGTTGCTGTAAGGCCCAATACATATTTTGCTCTTACCTCGTTGAGTACCATTTCAAACCTTGGTGCAGATAGGTGGTGGCATTCGTCAACAATAATATGGCCGTAGTCTTGAATGAGAGGAGTGATGGAATTGTCTTTTTTATTAACCAAACTTTGGTAGGTGGCTATGTCGATAATGCCACTCGGCTTTCTTTTACCTCCGCCTATACTGCCAATGGTTACTTCGGGTAGGAACGTGCGTAAGCGCTCTTGCCATTGTTCGAGCAGTTGTCGGCTATGAACCAGTATGAGGGTATTTACTTTGCGTTTTACGATCATAGCAATGGCAGTAACCGTTTTTCCAAATGCAGTTGGCGCATGCAAAATACCGAAGTCATGTTTAGATATTGCGGCCACTGCGTCACGCTGGTTCTTTCGCAAAGTGAACTCAGGGGTAAGCTTTAATAATGGTTTACCAATTTCACGCTTATCGTCAAATAGTGGCGAAATGTTTTGCTCTTGTAGCAAAGCAATCGCATCATCGAGGCAGCCTCGCGGTAGTGCTAGATAACCGTTTTCAATACGAGCACAGGAAATAAACCTCGGAATGCCATGGGTTGAAAAGCGCAACGCTTGTGTTTTAAAAAACACAGGATTAGAAAAACTAGCTAATCGCTTTAGTCCGGCCAGTAATGGCCCAGGTAACTCGCTCATCAAAAAGTAGATATGGTTGGCCAAGGTAATGGTCACGTTTTTCGGCAAAGACTCTAATTTTATTGGTGCGGCTTTGGCTGTGATTTCCCAAGGAGGGCGGTTGTCTGTTAGCCCTTGCTCGGACAGTAATAGGGTGTTGGGTGAAATAGTTGTTATGAGTTGGTCAATACTCGACTGAGTGAGCGTTTTAAGCTCAGCAAGGTACCGCCATTGATCATCGATGGCATTCAGGTCACTGTCAACAAAGCAACTACGACCTGAAAGGCGAGCCTCCTTTTGAAGTGGTAACGCAATGAGATTGCCAAACCCGCCTTCAGGAAGTACATCTTGGTTAGGAAAGAGCCTGTCATAGGAGTCAAACGATAGATTTGGAAATATTTCCATGGCTTTATCAAGCAAAGCGAAACCCAGTGCCCGAGCATGGTTCGCTGGGATATTGGTTTCAAAAAATATCCATAAGTGAGCCCCGTTGCCAGAACGCGAGATTTCTATCGCGTGCGGAATATCAAACGCTTGGCACACTTTAGACATTGCTTTGACTTCTTCTTGCCAACAGCCTTTGTCAAAATCGGCTGCCAACAAATAGCACGAATTATCTTTAAGTAGTGGATACAGACCTACCACTTGATGACCGGCAAGGTGCCTGTAAATAATGTGCTCGTTTAATTCGCTAAACTTTCGGTGTGAACAGTCTTGGCATTTAATGCGGGGTTTGTTGCATAGCCCGCTTACCCACTCATTATCACAGGCTACGGAATAGCCACTGCGCCCCTGTTGATTTTGCCAACGATTGGCAAAGATATCCTCTCTTCCACGAAATCGTTGTCTGAATAAGGCGACCTTTTGTTCTGGCGTGAATGTCTGTACTGAACGCTCGATTTGAGCGCTACGCAAAGCCTCTCTTAATGCGAGAAGCTGCTGCTTTTCATTTTCAAGCTCAGCTAGCCTGTTATCAATAGCAGAAATGTTTGGGTAGCGAGCGTCATTCATAACAAACTAATTTTGATTCGCAGCACTATAAAGCGCGAACTTGCGGTGGCTTGATCAGCGACTCTGCTGGAATACCTAACCCTTCATGAAGTTTCCAAATCATTTTTAGCGTGAGTGATCGCTTATGGTTTAGGATTTCATAAACACGATTGCTTTTACCTATCATGGGTTCAAGATCTTTAACGGTTAAGCCTTTGCGCTCCATCTCAAACTTTATTGCCTCAACAGGGTCTGGCAAATCCATTGGAAAATGCTTTGCTTCGTAGGCCTCGACTAACGTAACCAAAATGTCCAGCTTTTCGCCTTCGACGGTATCAGGCTCCGCCATCATTAGGTTTTCGATGTCGTTTAATGCCGCGCGGTAGTCGGCATCTGTTTTAATAGGTCTGATGTCCATTATATTTACCTCTTGTTACTACCTTTTGGCTTCAAATCGTTTGTACATCAATTTTATCGTATTGCGCATGGCTGCCGATAAACCGTATGTAAACCACTTTGTACGCATAATTGATCCAAGCAACTAACCGGTATTTATTACCGGCAATGTTAAACACGACACGCCCATCTTTGAGGATGCTGGCATTTCTAAAGTCCTGTTTCACATCCGCCGGTGCTCCCCAATCAGCGTTTAATGCATGCCTATACCAAGCTAACGTTGGCTCTTTAGCGTCAATGTATTCTGAGCTGTCTTCCCAAAATGTTTTTAAGGTTGATAGTGCGATAATTCTCATAAATAGATATTAGTCCCAATTTGGGACTTTTGCAAGTTTGGTATTCTTGATGCGGTTAGGAGTTGTTACCGCATCCCCAATTGCCCCATTCCTTGGGGCGGTTCACATCCCTCTTATTCACCCTCTTAAGCTCGGCATATCAAGTGTTGCCCCATTGTCCCAACTGCCACGGTAAGTGATCAAATGGGGGGCTTGCTATTTTCGCCTGATGGGCCTTTTCGACATGCGGCTGCGTTTGCCATCGAAGAAGGCCAATACTCTGAACCAATAGAGTGATTCTTCATACCCCAAGCTGTGCGTTGGACGTGCAGGCGGGATGAGCCCCAGTTTGCGTCCTAAACTGACAATCACGTAGAAGCGAACGGAAAATACCTATACGAGCCTGAAACTGTGGCTGAAGTTGAGCATATTCTAGGTGCTGTTGTTGTTCTATTAAGACAGCCGATTTATTCACTCGGTTTAGGCTGTGTGATTAATGTGTTTAGAACAGCCCAAGCTTTAAATATTGGGCTTGAAATTGGGGCAGAGAAGGATAACTTGTATCTCAAACCTGATCTGACAGTTACCCATTTTTTATTGTTTCTATCAGGTTAAATTTTCTAGATGTGTATGAAGGCTAATTGCAGAAATTTGATTGATATTGGTACACAAACTGAGTCTTTGTTGCTGTCGAAGTTGGTGCATTATATTGGGTTAAACCTTTTAAAGCACTGAAGCTTAAAGCAGCACGATCAACTACTTTTCTTGTGAAATTCGCATTGGGATCTGAATATTTAAACGAAATTTCTGCTAAAACAGGTTTTAGACTACCGTAAGGCAATAGGGTATACCATAAACTTAACTCTAAATCTGCATCGAATTCACCTAAATCAATCGTTGCACCACTATATTTTCGTTCATAGATAGTTAGACCACCAACTTGATTCAGGGCTAGACTATTATTAAAATTATAGTCATTTTTGAAGCCAGTAAATAGAATATTGATATCCTCAAAATCGTTAATGGTTCGCGAGGTTGGTACGGTTGTTGACTTGCTTGCAACTACAAGGAAACTCAAGTTATCTTTACGAGTAATGTCATCTTCTAGCTTAGTTTTTGCGCCTGATACATTGCTAGTCAAATCTTTGAAGTCAGCAATATAATGGTCATATCCACGATACTTTAAAGTTACTTCTTTTGTACCATTTTCATTACGCTCTCTGAAGCTGTATCCCATATTTTTTAAAGTACAGCTTCCTTGAGTATCGTAAAAGCGGATTTCTCTTTGTGTATCAAAGATCATAGCACCAGTTACGTCACGACTGATTTTATTTTCAATCGCATTTTTCACCGCTGAAAAATAGCTATTTATGCTGCTTGCTTCATTTCCATAATTAAAATTTATGGGATCTAATAGTACTTTGTATTCGCGAGATGTGGCTTTGGGAGATGCATAGCTCAGCGATGGTAGCACTGTAATTGCCAAGAAAGTTATCAAAGCCGATTGAGTTATTCTCATTTTTCTCTCTAGACAAAAGTTGAATTTAAAAAGCCCAAAAGTTTTAGCTTTTGGGCTTCATTCATTGTTATGGGTTGAAAAGATTTAACTTATCGGCAATATATAAGGTAGGTGTATCGACACGCATGCCCACATTATCCAAATACTTTTGCTCTAAACCATTGGTTGTCCAAAGACCCATGTCATCATCATTCACAATGCCAAGAGTTTGTCGGTTAATCAACCATAGACCTTCCATTTTGTCATGCGCATAACTTACACGTTTACCCATATCCAATACCAATGTTTTACTTACTGGCTGAATATTTAGTGCTTGTAATGCTTCCCATTTTTTATCGTTATTGATGAAATATTGCTCGAGGGTTTTACCTGCAATCGTTAAACCAAGTTTAGGATCTTGCACTAGATCGCCCTGAGTTGCGATATCCTCCAAATTGGTAGCATCCTTCAGATCAATACGATAAACATGTTTCATGATATTCGGATCGTCTTTAAGGAATTTGCCATCACGTTCCAGTACTAAAAACTCATGATCATTAATCGCAATAATAGCTGAGTTTGAGTTAGCATCAATTTCTTGACGATAGAGATACTGAGCAACTTTTCCTGTTTCAAGATTGATCGTCACAATACGTGTTAAGGTTGATTTATTAACAGCTTTAGTCGGTAAGTCCATTGTCGATTGCATAATCCCAACCAATGTTTTTTGGTCAGGTGTAATAGTTAAACCTTCCATACCACGGTTGGCACGACGATAACTAAATTCTTGCGGTAAAGTGAAGGTATTGCGCACATCATTTACAAAAGGATTAATACGACCAATTTCTTTTCCATTGGCATCATAGTGCACAATGTGAGGACCATATTCATCACTCACCCAGAATGTACCATCATTCAATGCTGCCAAACCTTCAGAATCGAGACCGTAATCATCAAGTTTGATAGGGTTCGTTATTGGGTCATAAGGCTTTGATGGATCTTTAGCGATGACCTTGCCATGAATATCGTAAGGTGTTTCGCCTGTACCACCTAGTGCAGCAGTATTCGGTAATCCACTAATATTATTTCCATCACGATCTTTTAATAAAATCGTTTTGATGAGTTTGATTGAGCCATCATCTTGTACCTCAAACAACCCAATTTTAGGTATATAGTCTGGCATTGGAAAAATCTTACCAGCACCATTCACGCCATCATTATAGTCAGCATTTGGGCCACGATCTGTGATTGCGTAAAATTGTTTATTGTTCGTAGGATGGGCAGCAACATCAGAGCCAAAGCCACCCTGTCGAAGTGTAAATGCACTCGCAATAGTTGTTCCATTCGCCTTAAAGCTTGTTAAGTTTTGGTAAGGCAATGCAACCCCTTGGGCAAATAAGTTTGGACCACACTGGATGGAGCTTTGCTGGATTTCATTCGCATCCAACTCACCATTTTGATTTTTATCCAAACCACTTTCAATACGTGTTCCAGCACTCCAGCAATCATCATTTCCAAGTACTAAAGGCGTCTGTTGAATCAAACTATTCAATCCATTTTGACCATTGTCCCCATCATCAGTACATGCGGTTAATAAAATTGTCGAAGCTAATAAAGCTAAGGTTAGTGGTTTTTTTTTCATTTTTTTGAAGCATCATGTTTAAAAAGCTTCATCATAAGAAGCAAAAATGACAATTACATGAATGAAATATGATCAATGTAAAATTTTAGCAAATTAAAAATATCAGTAGTTTGTGGGGGTTATATCTAGGTTTTCTTCATTATTTATCAAATGTGGTTTGAGGTAAAATTAAAATAAAACTTTAAACTGCCACAGTATTCTAGATATAAGCAGCCTTATTATGAAGCTGTCTCATAGGGCAGGGTTATACCAATGCTAAGTTTGAAGTGATTGAATCATCCTACTTACTAACGACACAATGTGACGTGTCGAAATTTATGTTTATTGAAAATTCCCCCAAATAATTTAAATTACTGTAATATTTTCCAATAGTTAAAACATTGCTAGTAGCATCATCAACTTAAATGTACTGTGTTGCAGGTAATAGAATTAAGACATCAGAAATAGCTTCAGCACCATGACTAAACCACAGGCAATGGTGATGACAGTGGTTCAACAGATTATCAAAAGTTACTTCCAACTGTCGCTTTAGGCTGGGATATATTACCTGAGCTTTATACTTATGCTAGCTATGGCAAAGGCTTCGAAACACCAACCTTTACCGAGATGGCCTATCTTACAGTAGGGACTTCAGGCATTAACTTTAATTTAAAACCTGCGACCAGTGATACCGTAGAACTTGGCTTAAAATCGCAGAATACCTTAGGGTTATTTACTTTTGCTGTATTTCATACTGAAACTAAAAATGACATTGTGCCTGACGATGCCAATGGCGGGCGAAGCACATTTCGTAATGCAGAAAAAACCTTACGTGAAGGCTTAGAGTTATCGTGGCAAAAACAGCTCTGGCAAGCACTCAATATTCGAACCAGTTATAGTTATTTAGATGCGACTTTTGATGCTGATATTCCAGCGACCACAACCAAACCGCTGATACAAAAAGGAACATATATTCCAGGTATTGCCAAGAATCAAGCTTTTGTAGGCTTGGCATGGCAACCTGAGCAGGGATTTCAGGCAGGCTTAGAAGCACGTTATATGGACAAGATTTATGTCGATGATATCAACTCTGATACTGCACCAAGTTATACGGTCGTTGCGGCAAATGTTGGCTATTTGTGGGTCAATAAAGACTGGAAAGTAAATACTTATGCACGACTAGATAATTTATTAGATCGAAACTATGTGGGTTCCGTGATTGTCAATGATAGTAATAATCGTTTCTTTGAGCCCGCAGATAGACGAAATTTTAATGTTGGACTATCGATAAAAAAATATTCTAACATAGGCTTTGTTGCATAAATACATAACCAACTGATTTTGTTCATTAATTTTTAGGTTGAAATTCATACAAACCTATTTAAATCAGAAGCTTACAAAATCTTTATGCAACAAAGCCGTGGAACAGCCACAAATAAACTCAGTAATAAATTTTTAAACATATTAATCCCCCGTTAAGTAACGGATTATAACAGCCGTAACTATCTAATCACATGCAAAAAGTAGCCGTTTCGCCTTTTCCTGTCCTCACATGATGCAAGCGGACCATACATCTTAATCAGATAGAAATCGAGTCGAGGTAAATCAATCCATCACAAATGGAGCAGAAATTATGCTTGATCACACTCTTGGTTAATGCTGAAAAGTCTTTGAGTTTTAATTAATAAATAAGTGTATCCATGTCTACCCTCAACTTTACTTATTTTCAGATAGCAACCAATCGAGAGCACTCATTTTTACAATACCATTATAATTCGCTTCAGTCCCTATCGTGTCTAAGGTAAGCAAATACTTGGGATACGAATCAGAAATTTTCTGTAATGGACGTAACTCTCGGCTGAGTGTCTCCTCATTGAGCGTTTCTAATGCCACCTGATAATAAGTTAAATTCTGTAAAGTATCGACAGCAACAAAATCAATTTCATATTCATCAACCCGCCCTACATAGACCGTATAACCTCGTCTGACAAGCTCAAGATAAATCACATTTTCTAAGATATGACCTTGATCAGCATTAGCATCAGGCAACATAATCCGGCGCAATCCGACATCAACTAAATAGTATTTTTCAGAGGATTGTAATAACTCACGCCCGCGTACTTTAAATTGTGCGGCACTATAAAATAACAAACTGTCCTGTAAGCCCTGAATATAGCGTTTTACTGTTTCAAATGAAATTTTAACCCCACTTGAAACAAAGGTATTTTTAATTTTATTGATGGAAATAGGTGAGCCTGTCACGCTTGCCAAATATCTTGCGACACGCTCGAGAGAGTTAATATCGGCAGTATTCAAACGGGGAATAACATCTTTAAACATTACACTGGCATAGACTGCTTGCAAGTAATCATAAGTTTCCTGCTGGCTAGTCATGGCAAGCGTATAAGGGAAACTACTGCGCGTATACATGGCATACAAATCACGATTTGATAATTGTTGGATGATCGGATTATTTTCAATATGCCACTGTTTAAATTCTTGGAATGACAGAGGTAGAACATGTTGCTCGATATAGCGTCCTGTAAGTAAAGTCGCAAGTTCTCCACTTAGAAAGAATGCATTTGAGCCTGTAATATATAAATCGATATAATCCCGAACATATAAAGAGTCGACTACTTTCTCAAAATTTGTAACATGTTGTATTTCATCTAAGAAAACATAGTTTTTTTTACTTTTATCAACTTTGGACAATACATAATCATGTAGTTTACGGTAATCGGTGAGTTCTTCAAATTCCATAAATTCGAAGTTGATGGCAATGATGTTTTCGGCTTGTACACCCTGTGCTTTTAGGATTTGTTGAAACATTGCCAATAAGGTGGATTTTCCAGAGCGACGCACACCTGAAAGTACTTTAATGACATCACGGTCTTGCCATGTATTCAGAAATTTTAAGTAGCCATCACGTCGAATATTAGCGCTTCTCATTATTTACACTTGGAATCTAAAGTTTTAATAAATTATATCAAATTTTAGAACGTATATGTAAATATATTTAATTTTAAAAAAAGTTTAAGGTTAAGTGAAACATTCAAAGCTGCTGTTGAAGTATACGGATAGTAAATGTAATAAAAATCCAGATTCTATCTTTTTTGACTCTGTACACGACAAAAAACCTAAATATGCCTAATATCGTATCTGGGTCTACTCCTTAGATGAGCAATGGTGATGCCTTGTTTTCGGATTTGTTGAGACTGTAAATAAAACTATGTAAACGCTTAAACTCCCCCAACGTTGTTGGGGTCAAACAAAAGGTGTTTACCATGAAAGATGAAGCAATGTTGGCACTCGCTAAAGAGTTAGCCAAGAACCTAAAAACCGAACTCGATCTCAATAATTTTAGTCGGGCTTTAAAGAAATTGACTGTTGAAACTGCCCTTAATGCGGAACTCACCGACCATTTAGGTTACGAAAAGAATAGTCCACGAACAGGTAAAAATGCTCGCAATGGTTACACAACGAAGCGTCTACTGACTGATGATGGTGAGTTTGAACTAGATACCCCTAGAGATCGTGAGGGTAAATTTGAGCCACAGCTTATCAAGAAAAATCAGACCCGTATCACAAAGCCAATTTCTGCTTTTGAGTGAGGTAAAGCAATTTGAACCGTTAACATATTAGTAGAAATAGGATCTAATGGTGCAGAGCAGGATAAGGCAATAAATGCAGGTTTATTCGGTGGTGGTGAGCGATCATTCTTTGGTTTACCATCAAATAAGCGAATCCATTTGGATACAAGATTTGCATTCAATCCATGTTGCAAAGCGACCGAAGCAATTGAAACGTCAGGTGCTTTACAAGCCTGAACGATCTGCTGTTTAAATTCAGCACTGTATGTTCTTCGTTTTTTCGCTAGAGATGCGATGGATGTCTGATTATTTGTCGTCATAAATTTAAGTCCCCACTTGTTTTTAAGTGGGGACTAAATTAAGGCTTATAGGATGAATTCATAAGGTGTGTTCAGCGGACGCTTACGAAAAAACAGCCAAGTGCTCATATGGTACAGTTATATCAAGAACAATGGTCAGATTGGCTATCAACGACACATGTGGCAAGTGAAGGTGTCCTGCAGAATGAAAGTTAAGTGTCTATTGAGGGGTACAATCTAATGGGAGAAATTGAAAAATAAAATACCATTGAATATTTGGTCATTATTTGTTAATTTCTGCGCAAAATTTAACATGCAATAAATTTATGTTCAAAAAAAATATAGTATTAAAAAGTATTTTGCTTACTTTGGGTGGTTTTGTTGTTACTCCTTTTGCATTTGCAGAAACATTTGATCCAGCGATAGATGGTTTGATTCGAAACCAGCAGCGCCAAGCAGAACTAGAAAAAATTATACAACCAGAACGTGATGTTAATTTAGATGTCATCCAAAAAAAAGAAGCTGTACAACTTACCGACCTTGAAGATCAGAATTGTTTTGAAATCAAGACAGTTGAACTTGATGGCGAAATGAGTAAGCATTTTGATCAATATGTGCAACAAGCGTTAAAAGATTTAAGTTTTACTCCAGGTTTATGCATGGGTGAGCAGCGAATTAATCTGTTGATGACGCAAACGCAGAACATCATCATTGGCCGAGGCTTTACTACGACACGAATATTGGCTGCACCTCAAAACTTAAGTACAGGCGTATTAAAACTCACCGTCATTCCGGGATTAGTTCGAGAAATCAAACTCGATTTAAGTGATGAGGAAAATACCCGAGCAGGCCGAATTCAATATGCCAAAAATATCTTTCCAATGAAGAGTGGCGATATTCTCAATTTACGTGACTTAGAGCAAGGCTTAGAAAACTTAAAAAGACTGCCTACAGCGGAAGCTGATATTCAAATTATTCCTGCAGATGCGCCCAATCAAAGTGATGTTATCGTCAAATGGAAACAGCGAAAAATTCCAATTCGCGTGACCTTAAGTGCTGATGATGCCGGTAGTCGTCAAACCGGTAAATACCAAGGTAACATCACCGTTTCAGTCGATAACCCTTTATTTAGAAGTGACTTATTTTACGTCACCATGGGCCGTAACTTAGCAGATCAGCAAGAGATTACGGATCAAAATGGAACCACTGTGAAGAGCGGAACCCATAACTATGCCCTTCATTATTCAGTCCCTTATAAAAACTGGCTGATCAGCGCCAATGCGAGTCGATACAATTATGACCAAGCTGTTGCAGGCACCAATAATGTCTATAACTATAATGGAGAAAGTCAGACTCAAGACTTAGGCTTGACCCGATTGCTTTATCGGGATGCCAAGCGTAAAACCTCAGCGACCTTGAAAGGCTGGCATCGAGAATCTAAAAGCTATATTGATGATGCCGAACTGACCATACAGCGCAGAGATGTTGCGGGTTGGCAGTTAAACCTTGATCATCGTGAATATATTCAATTTGCAGTGCTGGATTTGAGTCTAGGGTATAAGCGAGGCACAGGTGCATTCGATTCATTACCAGCAGTTGAGGAAGCGCTGAACGAAGGTACATCACGGATGAAGATCTGGACGCTAGATGCCAATCTGAATGTTCCGTTCCAATTTGAGAACCAGCAATATAGCTACTCAAGTGCCTTTAGAGCGCAATACAATGACACCCCGCTGACCATCCAAGACCGGCTTTCCATTGGTGGAAGGTATACAGTACGCGGTTTTGATGGTGACCTAACCCTAGCAGCAGACCGTGGCTTCTACTGGCGCAATGATTTAGCCATGTCTATTTTTCCCGCACATCAATTCTATATGGCCTTGGATGCTGGGCATGTTGATGGTCAATCTGCCCAATGGCTTTTAGGTAAAACCCTTGTGGGTGGTGCGATGGGGCTACGTGGTCAATTTAAGGTGGGTGGCACTTTTTACTACGATATATTTATCGGTAAACCAATCAAGAAGCCTGAATATTTCCAAAATTATGATTTGAATTATGGTTTTAGTGCCAGTTATTCATTCTGATCTAAAGAAAAGTACAAACTAAAAAATGAGCTCGTAGTATTAAAGCGAAAAAATCTCCCAAATAAAGACACATTGGTAATTGAAAAATGAATAAGAACTGCTATAAAACGATTTTTAGTCAAACCCGTGGTGAAATGATTGCTGTTGCAGAAAATGTCGCAGCTGCAGGACAAGCCTCAACACAGAATAATAAAGCGGTTGATCTTGAAACACCAGTCGTTGCTTCTGAAAAAAGTTTAGCTTTAAAAGTTCTTTCATTTTCATTGATGCTGATTACAGGCACTGCCCTGATCAATGCATCTATTGGTGTATCGCACAGCAATGTTGTTGCAGACTCGAATGCGGCAGGCAATCAGCGTCCAACGATATTGAACAGTGCCAATGGCACAACGCAGGTGAATATTCAAACCCCAAGCAAAGCTGGGGTATCGGTGAATCACTACCAGCAATTTGATGTGAATCAGAACGGTGTCATTTTAAATAACAGCCGCCAAAATACTCAAACGCAGCTTGGGGGTTATATCCAAGCCAATCCGTGGCTTGCAGGCGGTGAAGCCAAAGTCATTGTTAATCAGGTGAACGGCAGCAATCCAAGTCACTTAAATGGCTATGTAGAGGTCGGTGGACGTAAAGCAGATGTGATCATTGCCAACCAAGCTGGGATTAATGTCGATGGTGGCGGTTTTATCAATGCAGGTGGGGTGACTTTAAGTACCGCCAATCCGAATATTCAAAATGGACAAGTGACAGGTTATCAAGTCCGTGACGGGGTGATTAACATCACAGGTCAGGGCTTGGATGCCAGTAAAGCCGACTATACCCAGTTACTCAGCCGTGCTGCACAGATCAATGCGGGGATTTGGGCTAAAGAATTGACGGTGGTTGCTGGACAAAATGATATTGAAGTTAATCCGCAGGCTGGTGCGATACAGGCGGCTTCGGGGTTGGCAGGCACTGTGCCACAGTTTGCCATTGATACCAGTCACTTAGGCGGAATGTATGCGGGCAAAATCAGTTTAATCAGTACCGAACAAGGGGTTGGGATTAACAATGCAGGGCAAGTGTTTGCTTCAGCCGGGCATATTAAAATCAGTGCCAATGGCGAGCTGCAAAATAGCGGTGCAGTAGTTGCAGAAAATAAAGTCGATAGCACCCCAGCGAGTTTAAATCTTCAAGCAAAAGATTTAAACAATAATGGCAAGATATTAAGTCTAGGCGATCAACGCATTCAGGCTGAAAACGTCAACAATACCGGCCTCATTAATAGCCAAGGTTTAACTCGTATTGATGCCAGTCAAGGCATCCAAAACGTGGGTACAGGTCAAATCTATGGTGACCATATTGCCCTGCAAGCCGCGCATCTTCTCAATGCAGAACAGCAAACCAATGGCGATGTCAAAGCAGGCACGATTGCGGCACGTCAACGCTTAGATATTGCAGGCGGAAAAATTGAAAACCGAGAACAAGCCTTAATTGCCAGCGAAGGTGCGCTGACTGTTGGTGGACAACTCAATGCAAACCATATGGCAGAAGGCTCTGCCGCATTATTAGACAATGCCAGTGCACGTATTCAATCCGTGGGTGATATGTACTTAGGCGTGGATATTTTGACCAACCGAAATTTGCATTTCAGTTCAAGTGTCAAAGAAATACCAGAAACCCGCAAAGATGTGACCGCTTATCAAGGTGCTGGAAGCGCTGAAATTCTTGATTCATCGCATATTACAGGTCGTGGCAGTTATGACAGCATTTATCTGGATGGTCAAAAATATGAAGACTATACCCGATATATCTACAACCAGTACGAAACCCAACACTATGTGGATTCCAGTGCACCAGCGGAGATTATTTCAGGTGGCACACTGACGCTAAAAGGCCAAAGCCTGACCAATGACAAGAGCCAAATTCTAGCGACGAAAGGCATTAATATTGAACAAAATGAAGTGAATAATATTGATGCTGAGGGTGAGCATCGTGTGATTAAAACGGGGACATCACAGTATCACTATGTAGGTTGGAATACATTAGGTACAAGTAAACGAAGTAAGTGGAACAGTGTTAAACCCTATAATCCAGCTGATATCGTAACGCCAATAAAACTTGATGTGGTGAAATATGATGGTGCTCACCAAGGCACATTAAATGGTGATACCTCAGAACTCAGCTTACCGCTGCAATCCTTATACAGCGTTAATAAAGAAAATAATAACCGCCCTTTGATTGAAAGCAGCGATGCCTTTACCAATTATAAAAATTGGTTAGGCAGTGATTACATGCTGCAAATGTTCGCGACCAACCCACAAAATATGCAAAAACGTTTAGGGGATGGTTATTACGAGCAAAAACTGGTCAATGACCAAATTGCACAACTGACGGGTCAAGTTTATTTAGATGGTTATACGAACTTCGAGGATCAATTCAAAGCCTTGATGGATTCTGGGGTAAGTGCTGCCAAAGATCTTAATTTAAGTGTTGGAGTGAAGCTCTCAGAAGCACAGATTGCTCGATTGACCAGTGATATGGTGTGGCTGGTGACAGAAACCATTACCGTTGATGGCGAAAAAATCCAAGTCTTGGTACCGAAAGTGTATGTTGCGGTACAGTCGGGGGACTTAAACAACAAAGGTGCCTTGATTGCAGGCGAGACGGTCAATTTAAAACTGAGTGGGGATTTAAACAACCAAGGCAGTATTGCTGGACGCCAATTGGTGAGTCTTGAAGCCAATAACATTAATAACGTGGGTGGCTTAATACAAGGTCGAGATGTCTTTGCGACAGCACACACCGATATCAATAATATTGGTGGGACAATGACCGCCAATCAAATCCTTGCCCTTGATGCGGGCCGAGACATTAACAACATCACCACGACGATTAAAACTGAAAATAAGCACGGTTTAAGTGAATTTAGCGCTGAAAACATTGGCCGTGTTGCTGGGCTGTATGTACAAGATGCGGATGGTCAGCTGGTTGCCAATGCCAAGAATAATATCAATCTGACTGCATCAGATCTACAAAGCCAAGGTAGCATTGCGATCCAAGCGGGACAAGACCTGAATCTTTCTACGGTGAATGTCAGTCGCAGTGATTTAAGCTCAGCAGGTGACAAGGATCAGATTCTGAATGCTTCGAGTCGAGATGTAGGGACGCAGATTCAGGCGAAAGGAAATATTTCCCTGCAAAGTGGTGCCAATACTCAGATTAAAGCCAGCACCTTGAACAGTACGTCGGGCAATGTAGTGATTGATGCTGGACAAAATGTCTTGATCGAAAATGGACGAGATGAACGCAGTTCTCAGCTTGCAGCCCATGAAAAAGGTGGCTTCTCTACAACAGATAAAAAAATCCAATCTTCGACCAGTCAATCGATTGCAACCGACATCCAATCGGGTGGCAATATCCTGATCAATAGCCAAACAGGAGATATTCAAGCCACGCACCTGCAAGCTGGTGCGAAAGACAGCATTCAAATTACGGCAAACCAAGGCAATGTAAAACTTTTGTCAGATATTGATACTGATATAAAGAGCACGGAAACAGCCAAGAAAAATACAATTCAATTTAAAAACCGTCAATCAGGATATATCGACGAAGATGTTGCACAAACACAGCTCAAAGCTGGCAAAAATGTTGATATCAATGCCGGTAAAAATATCGAGCTGCAAGCCAATGATATACAAGCTCAAGACAATATTTATATTGGCAATAAACAATTCGAACGCCAAGCGGATGGCAGTTTAAAATCCAAAGATGGTAATGCCCTGCCCGAAAATGTCAGTCTGACGACATTAGAAACCAATGATCAGCAATGGGATGAAACCCAAAAAGGTTATCGTGGCATTGCCAAAGACTTAATGAAAGTGACTGCTGTTGGCTTAGCGGGTATTGAGGCTTTAGCTCCGGGATTAAAAGCACCGAAGATCACGATCGGAGAATCATCGAGCACACGGACTGAGCAAAGAACACAAACAGGGACCGATCTTGGTGCCAATAATGTCTATGTGGGTTCAGCAGGTCAAACGACACTGACCAGTAGCAACATTGATGCACAGAACACGGTCTTAGCGGGCAAAAAAGTCACGCTCGATGCAGCAGAAGAACAACACAAAACTGTTACGTCAAACAGCAAAGAAACGGTACAAGGTCTTGGGGTTAAGCTGAATAAAGACAGCATTCGAGTGGGCGGCTTTGTACTTGAAGACGCAGAGAATACCGTTAAAACTACAGCCACAACGCATAAGTCAGGCAATATCAATACTGAAAATTTAACAATTCAAGGTGCAGAAGGTGTAGATATCCTCGGCCAAAATATCACAGCGACAGGTGATACGATCATTGATCATGGTCGAGGAAATCTTAACATAGGCGGTTATGAAAATAAAACCACCACAGAAGAAAAGACTCATACTGAAACCATCAGTACAGAAGTCGGCATTCGCAATGCCTATTTAGATGCAATCTTAGCGGTAGAAGCTGTTGCAGATGCAACTAAAGCCTTATCTAAAGCTAAAGATGATTATAGCCAAGCACAACGTGACTATGCAGCGGGTCGAATTACCAAAGGAGCCTTAGATGACAGCAAAGCCAATGTCGCAATGGCAACGGCCAATGTGGCAAGTGCACAGATTGCTGTAGGGGCAGCAGCCGCATCTGCGGCTGCAAGCAGTGCAACCTATGGCTTTACTATTGGTGCCAATGGTGAAAGGATTGAAACTACGACGACCACGAATACAGAACAAAGCCAATGGCAAGGTAGCAACTTAGATTTAAATAACCTTCAGCTTAAATCAGAAGGCCAAGACATCAATATCCAAGGCAGCCGAGTGAATGCAACAGGCACCACGACCTTTGATGGCAGCAAAGACCTCAATGTGACTGCAGGCGTCGAGCATAGTAAACAGGACAGCAATAGTAAAACCAATAGCCAAAGTGTGAGCTATACCTATGGCGGTGGCGGCAGTGCTTCAATAGGCAAGCAAACCAGCCAATCACAAAACGAAAGCCTCACCCACGTAAATAGTGAAGTTGTGCTGAATCGTACTGAAGGTGCAATAGACAAACTGAATATTCAGGGCGGTGAGGTTTCTATCGCTGACCGAGGTAATCTACAAGTAAATCAGATCCATGTAGAAAGCTTGCAGGATACAGAGACTAGCAGTAATAGCAGCAAAGGCGGAAATATTGGCTTAGGTTTTGGTTCTAACGGTAAAGCCAGCAATATCAGCGCTGGCTATAACCAAAGTAAGGGCAGCATTGACAGTGCATGGGTAAATGACACTAGTAAGCTGCTGATTGGCAATGCGCAGAACGATGCTGATCTAGATGCGATGGGTGTTAAAAATATTACCAGTATTGGTGGTGTGATTGCCAATGCGACGAAGAATGAAGACGGCACATTAACGGATCACGGTAAGCTGAACTATTCAGGCGAACTTGCGCTGAAAGACATAGAAGATCATAACTACAACAGTAGCAGTGGTTTTAATGTATCAACGACGATAGGCAAAACCACGAACAACAAAGATGGAGAAAAATCCAAATATCCAAACGGTTCAACCACCATTGGCCTTAACAGCAGTGGACAAGAAACAGAACAATTGACTAAGGCAACGATGGGTCAAGGGACTGTTGCAAATGCCTCAGACAGCACCAATCGGGACATTAATAATACGCAAGAAATTACTCGTGACCAAGTGACGGGCATGCTGGATGGTTCTGTGACGGTTGATCAGCGTTTACTGAGTAAGAGTGGACGGGCGGAGATTATTCAAGAGCAGAAGGAATTACCTGAAAATTTCCGTCAAAGTGCTGAAAATATTGTGAAGCAAATGCCTGAGGGAGAATATAAAGAGAAGGCTTTACAAAGTTTAAATAATATACAAGCAAAACTTTATAGTTTACCAGCAGATTTTGAGGGTTTAGAGGAATATGGGCAGCAAGTTGCAGGGGAGCTATTGAAAAATGGTCTTGAAATTAAAGAGGTCGAAAAGATTATAGATACAGATAATTATTGGTATGCAATTCAAAAATTATCTGCTGTCCAAGAACAATTAGATATTTTGAGTCAGAATGGTAGTGGCATTGAACAGATTCTTAATTCTGAGCTCTCTAAAGAGCAACCAATAGTCAACTCAAACTCCTTAATTAGTATATTAGCTGAAAATACAGATAGTTCTCTTGCTGTAAAAGAAACGGATTTACTAGGTTTTAAATTTTTACATGCGGCAGCAGAAATTAGTAAAAATATAGAAAAAATTTCTGTAGATAGTGGTGTTGACATTGAAAAAATACAACTTGCTGCTAGCGTGTTGTTAGGAGGGCCTGTAAAAGCAACAGCAGGATATATAGTTAATCAATTTAGTGGAGAATATATTGATTATGCTACAAATGCGGTATCAGATCATTTAGTAAAATCACTCTACGGACTTTCAGATGGTCTATATGATGATTGGAGTCGGTCTGAAAAAATTAGTGAGTTGAAACAGCTTGGACTAAGCGATGATGATTTTCAACGAAGTCTTAATTATGCGGAATCACTGCAAAATGCAAAGCTAGGTGCTACTTTTATTGTTGGTATAGCTGCTGAGACACTAATTTCAGGGAAAGGAAAAGCTAAAAATAGTGATGAAATATCAGTAAAACCTACTGTTCCTGATTATGTTACTCGTAATGATCATGATTTTTCTGCTACAGAAAATTATAAAGGTAAACCAAAAGCTTACATAAATGACAAAGGTGATTTGGTTGCTGCAAACCCTGAAGGAACAGGATCTGTTCAATCTCATATTAGAGGTGGTAATTCTGAGAATACACCATACATTTCAACAAGTGATCCAGCAATAGCTATTGATTCTAAAAATTATGGTGGTGAGCAAATTAAGATTGATACGAAGCGATTGCAGGAAGATATTGATGCAGGTAAGATTTCTGGTAGTCAGATTGTGACACATACCGAAGTTAGAAAGGAATTACAATCTAAAGTCGATGCAGCTCAGGCGAAATATGATCGTAATCCTAGTAAAAAAAATCGAGATAAATTAAGAGATGCAAATAAAGATTTGAATCATGCTATTAGAGATGGGGAATGCTTAATCAAAGGTTGTGTTCCATCAGAATACATAAAGAAATAGTTTGTAAGGAGTATAGAGTTGGAACAGAAGATTATAGACTTATTAAATGAGATTCCTGATAGTGTCAATTATACAGATATAGCAGAGGACTTAGATGCTGAAGATATTTCAGTTAGCCGTATAGAACAGTTAAGAGAATTATTAACAAATTCGGATGACTATATTGTATTCCAAGCTGCTAAATTGTTGACATTTTGGGGAGATGATTATGGTTTTAATGCTTTAACTGCATTATTTGAAAACAATAAATTAAATGGTTTTATTGATCATAGGCTAAATGGTTATGATGATACATTGCAACATGTTCTTAGAGCATTTATTCGTTATTGGGCTGATAAATCTGACCATGGTCTAGGTACCTTAACAAGAAAAAAATTGTTTCCATATATTGTCAAAATAATAGAGCTTGCTAATACTCAACCTTTTGGAATAGATTCTTTATTTGGTTTAATAATCGATGAGGACTTCAAAGAATATATTCCATTTTTAAAAGAACATTTAATTTCAATCATTGATCATCCAGAAATACATGGTTGGAAAATTCATGATGTTATTGAGTTATTTTTAAAAATTGAACCTGATTTTGTATATAAATTATTGGATGAAAAAGGAAAGACGTTAAAGGATTTTAATTTTTGAAATTAATGTATCGACCAGTATTGGTATTCCACAAAAGGGAACTAAAGAAGCTTCTACAGCTCCAAAAGGTTCAACGACCATTGGTATCAATAGCAGCGGGCAAGAAACAGAACAACTGACCAAGGCAACCTTAGGTCAAGGTACTGTGACGAATGTGAAAGATACGGTAATCCCCCCTAAAAATAATAGGATCTAAAAGTAGAATTTTCTCTTAAGATACGAGCAGGAGATTCTGCATGAAAACATCTAAATTTACTGATAGTCAGATCATGTCCATCTTGAAACAGGCAGAATCTGGCACACCTGTAGCGACCCTTTGCCGTGTACACGGCATGAGTAATGCTACCTTTTATAAATGGCGTGCCAAATATGGTGGTATGGATACATCATTAATGGCTCGACTGAAAGAGCTAGAAGCCGAAAATACCAGACTTAAAAAGATGTATGCGGAAGAGCGATTAAAGGCCGAAATCATCCAGGAAGCGATGGCAAAAAAGTGGTAAAGCCATCTTGCCAGCGTAAGATGGCACAACAGGCAGTTGCCCAGCATGCCATTAGTATTCGTTTGGCTTGTAAAGCATTTGGCATTAGTGAAACCTGCTACCGCTATCAAGCCAAACTCAGCGATGACAATGCACTCATTGCTGAACAGCTCATTGAACTCACTGAGGAAAATTCCGATTGGGGCTTTGGTTTGTGCTTCTCGTATTTACGGCATGTTGAGAGTTGCTGCTGGAATCACAAGCGGGTTTACCGCATTTACTGTGAGTTGGCACTGAATCTGCGTATTAAACCGAGAAGAAGACTAAAACGGCATGCGCCTGAACCATTGAAAGAACCAATCCGAGAAAATCAGGTTTGGTCATTAGATTTTATGCATGATCAGCTTTCCGATGGTCGCAAGTTTCGATTATTGAATGTGATTGATGATTACCGCCGCGAAGGCCTAGCCATTGAAGCAGGGTTCTCATTGCCCACAATCAGGGTTATTCGTACGTTGAATCAATTGCTGGAGTGGAGAGAAAAACCGTTAGTGATCCGATGCGATAATGGTCCCGAATTTATCAGTCACGAATTTGTGCGCTGGGCTACTGAGCATGGTATTCGTATTGAATATATTCAACCGGGTAAGCCACAGCAGAATGCGTATATTGAACGCTATAATCGGACCATACGTTATAGTTGGCTGAGCAAGCATTTATTTGATACTTTGGATGAAGTACAAGATTATGCAACAAACTGGTTGTGGCATTACAACCATGAAAGACCACATCAAGCTAACAAAGGAAAGCCACCTCTAATGGCTGCTTAACCTCTGCTTTTAACTTCGGTTATTTATGGGAGGATTACCATACCACCAACCGTGATATCAACAATACCCAAGAAATTACTCGTGATCAGACCACAGGTATGCTGGATGGTTCAGTAACGATTGATCATCGATTACTGACAGAAGCTGGACGACAGGAGATTATTCAAGAACAGAAGGATTTGCCAGAGAATTTCCGTCAAAGTGCAGAAAATTTAGCACAAGCCTTACCAGCGGGTGAGTATAAAGATAAGGCTTTACAAACACTAAATAATATTCAGGCAAGGCTTTACAATTTACCAAGTGAATATAAAGAAACGGGTGTAGTTGGTGACAAAGTTGCAAGTGAATTGCTCAAACGAGGGATAGAGCCAAAAGAAGTTGAAGCTTTATTTTCTAAATTAGATTTTTTCTATGCAGCAAAAGAGTTTAGTGAAATTCAGAGTCAACTAGATACATTAGCTCAATCTGGTGTTGATTTAGAAACGATTTTTAAACAACCTAAAATAGGCGTAAATGAACAAGAAGTAATTTATGCGAAAGGAACTGACATTGAGACAAAAGTTACGACCCAAACCACAGTTGGTATGACGATATTAAGCAATATTGCTGATTTAGGAAATAATATAAAGCAGATTAGTGAAGATACTGGAGTTGATTTAGGTACTGTTCAACTTGCGGTAGGACTAATGATTTCAGGCCCAGTCCGTTTAGCAATTGAGACAGGAAAATCTTTAGCTTTAGATAGTGCGGTAGGAGCTGAAATAGCTCAAGGATTTGATGCGCTGGCGACATCATTAACTGCCGCCGCTCATGTTACCAATTCAAATACGATTAATAATTGGACTAATTCAGAGAAAGTTAAAGAAATTGAAGCCTCAACATCTGAAAATAAATTAGATGAATTGAAATTTGCAAATGAAATTGAAAAAAATAAACAAGGTGCAGAATATTTAATTAATGCTGTGGCTGGAGTTGTAGGTGCTGGAGTAGGTAAAGGTGTCACTAAGGGGAAAGATGCTGATATTGAAATAAATCAAAAGCAATCTCTTGATGTGGGATGGGTTGATAATTATGGAAATCAAAAGAAAGTCACTGGAGATGGAACCGTGGCTAGAGATCATCAGCCGTCTAAAGCTGCATTATTAAAGAGAGCTGAAGACTTAAAGGAAGCGCCCTTAACTCAAGCAGAGAAAAATCGTATTATTAATGAAGGAATGAGTGTAACTGTACCAAATGAGGTGCATGCCGCAGGTCCAACCTATGCAGGAAAAAATAATAAAGGACTCATTGAAAATGATGCAAATGATTTACAAGCAGCACAAATTAGGGATTCTGAGGCAATGATAGATAATGCAAAAAAATTAACGCCTGAGTACGTTACAAAGTTGCAAGAAGCATGTACTACATTGAGCTGTAAAAATAATGCTGATTATGATAAATTTTTGAAAAATATTATGGATGAGGAGGCGAGAAAGAATGACAAATAAGTTTATTGATCATTTAATATCACTGTTGGGTAAGTCAAATATTGATGAAAAATTAGTTGATTTTTTTGTTAAAAATCAATTTGTGAAAAGTCAAGAGGAAATTAAATTACCAATTTATGATGAAGATGGTGATTTATTGGATGAGTATAATTTTTATATTAGTAAATATGATGAGGGATTGGGTTTTATATTTACTGATGAGTCTTTTTATTTAAATCAGGAGGACAAACCCATAACTGGTGAAAAAATATACTTAACGACTATATTTTTTTATAATGATGGTGTGGAAGGCTTTTCTCAATATAAACAAGAACTGCCATTTAATTTAAAATTTTCAATGAATAAAGCTGAAATTGAAAATATGTTAGGAGTGCCATTATTTATTAAGAATGATGATGGCGTGGTTAGAAGCCAAAAATGGAAAATTGAAGATATTCCATTTACAATATATATTTCATATAACAATATAGGTGAGATTAGATATATTTCATTAAGTATTCCTTACTGATTTAGTTAAAGTCGTTCCTACCCTATTTTGAATAAAAAAGCGGTTCTTTATTTAAAATGGAGCTACATTAATAGTTTTTAAGGTAATCCTTCAATAAATAACCGAAGTTAAAAGTAGAGGTTAAGCAGCCATTAGAGGTGGCTTTCCTTTGTTAGCTTGATGTGGTCTTTCATGGTTGTAATGCCACAACCAGTTTGTTGCATAATCTTGTACTTCATCCAAAGTATCAAATAAATGCTTGCTCAGCCAACTATAACGTATGGTCCGATTATAGTGTTCAATATACGCATTCTGCTGTGGCTTACCCGGTTGAATATATTCAATACGAATACCGTGCTCAGTAGCCCAGCGCACAAATTCGTGACTGATAAATTCGGGACCTGAGATACCGTCTTGGTAGTCAATCAGGTTTTGAGATTATTCGACCACTAAATAATCTCTTCGATAGGCAGTCTGATGTTTTAAAACGCCATAACACAGATGTATAAGCTTGCGCATTGCAGCACCTAAAGCACACATTTTATTTTTACCCTGGCTTAATAATCGTTGATATAAAGCTTCAATGTGTGGATTATATTTAATCGCTGTTAATGCCGACATATACAATACTGAGCGTATTTTACTGTCACCTGCTTTTGATAAGTGACTTTGCTTGTTGACTGAACTGCCAGACAACTGATGTACTGGAACCAAACCTACATATGCAGCAGCTTGACTTGCTTTTTCAAACTTGTGCGAATGAAATAACCCCAACAGTAATAAGCCTGATCGTTCACCGATTGAAGGAATAGTTTGCAGTAATTTCAAATCCTGTTTCAATGTTGGATCTTGATCTATGTGATTATTTATTAACTTATCAATATGTTCAAGTTGCCGATTTAAATAGGCTTTGTTGCATAAACATTTTGCAAGGCACTGATTTTTAAAGGTTTGTGAAAATTTCAACCTAAGAATAAATTTAATAAAATCATATTCTTAGGTATTTGTGCAACAAAGCCGATCCGAATCGGAAGCCAAAAAGCTTTTGGGGCAGATTATTAGGACGGAAGTGAATTCATAGTAACTGTCCAAATGAAAGAAGAATCAGTGTCCTTTACGATAAGAATATGCAATTTATCTAAGAATTATATTGCTGAATAAGCTTTTAAGAATATAGGTTTGGGCAATAAAGCCTTTAAATTCTATTACTGAATAAACCCTAAGTGGCCGATTTGGAATAGGAATGAGTGGTAGGGTGCGAATAGGAATAGGTGGTAGGTTTATGCTGGAATATGCATTGAGTCCAATCCTTGATCGTGGAGACTATTGTATTAGAAACAATAGCAGACCTAAAAGGCTTTACTGGTATCCATTGATTATTCAATAACATTAAATAGAGCCGTGAGACGTTGAAAGGCTCACAGAGTGGGAGGTAAAGTATATCCTCATCTCTCGTAAAACAGCTGACGAAGTCCGAGATAGAATCATTGCGTCAAAAAAAACGTGATATTTGAGAACTAAAAAAGAAGTGGTACTCCTACTGGTTACTAAAATTAAAGTATATTGAATAATAAATTTATAAAACAATACTTTACAAATCTATATGATGCGTAGTGTACGCATCATACATAAAGCGTTCTATTTTGATATAATTGATCCAATCAACCCATTGTTAGGTTTCATTTAAATTCCATGAGTCTTACTGAAATTAAAGTTCGCCAAGCTCATTGTAAGGAAAAAACCAGTTTTTTATCCGATGAAGATGGGCTTAGCCTGAAGATTGAGCCGAGTGGAAGAAAATCTTGGTGCTATCGCTATACAGATCCACAAACTAAAAAACGTCGACGCATTCAGTTAGGTCGTTATCCTGATTTATCGCTGAAAAAGGCACGACAAGTCAGAGATGACTTTAAAGACAATGATTTCTGTTTTGAACAAGATACTGCCTCTAATGTCATCACCTTTGGTAAGGTCGGGGAGGAGTGGTTACAGTTCAAACTGAAAAATGCCTTCAACGATCTACCCCGCTGTGGTGTACTACAGTTAGCAGAAAGATGCTTACAGCAAGATATTTATCCAGACCTTCAGGATCTACCTTTTCAAAACATCAAGCGTTATGACCTGGTTTCAGTAATCAAAAAAATAGAGGGACGCCAAGTAAAAGAACCTGTCAAGAAAGCTTGTAGTTATTTGAACCAAATTTATGACTACGCTGTAGCGATGGGTTATTGTGAATTCAACATCGCGCATGGTTTAAATAAAATCGCCATTAACAGTAAAATCAAGAAAAATTATCCGTATTTGAAAGCGGAGGATATATCTGATTTTAAGTATAAATTACAAAAATTGGATGCCCATCCGATTATTAAAAAAGCACTGCTGTTCAAATTACATACTGGCGTGCGAGGGGCTGAATTGTTATTGGCTGAGCCTCATCATTTTGATTTAAATGAAAAAGTCTGGAAAATACCTGCCTTGCATATTAAACAGTTTCGACGAAAAGTCATATTAGGCCATGAGATTCCCGACTTCTTAGTTCCACTTTCAGATCAGGCTTTAGATATTTTAAAAGACGTCATGCAATGGTCATACGGTGAAAAGTACATTTTTGCTAGCCCACGGAAACATAATCAACCGATTCATTTTAATACATTAAATATGGCTATACGTAAGATGGGCTATGGAAAACATCAATTATCCTCTCATGGACTACGTTCCACTTTTAGTACCATTTTGAATGACTCAGGTTTGTTCCAGGATAACTGGATTGAGGCACAACTTTCACATATTGATAAGAACCGTACCCGTGCCAGCTATAATCACGCTGACTATTTAGCCCAGCGGACTGAAATGATGCAGTGGTGGGGTGATTATTTAAGTACTGCTAAGTGAAAATCGTACTTTTATACATAGACTTAAAACATTATGGGGTTTCAAATGGATAGTAAACAATATACTTGCCGTGTTACATGGTCAGCAGAATATAATGAGTATGTTGGGTTGTTCGAACCACAAGCACTAGCCATTTGTTGTAATTCAGCTTTAAGCGCCCTTAATTCTTTCATGCGTTTATTCACTAGTGCAAGTTGCTGATCAATTAATGCATTAACGCTAGAGCAGCTTTCTTCTGGCTTATTTTTTAATTCGATAAGACGTTTAATATCATTGAGTGATATATCTAGGCTGCGACAATGCTTTACGAATTCCAATTGTTTAAGTGCTTTGCTATCATACAGCCTGAAATTACCTTCTGAACGATTTGGATTTAACAGAAATCCTTCTCTTTCATAATATCTAATCGTTTGTATTGAACAGCCCGATTTTTTTGACAATTCGCCTATTTTCATCAATTTCCCCCAGACATTTGACTCTATAGTTACTATAGAGTCTATAGTATAAGTATGCAACGAAAAGGATATATAAAAAATGACTGAGAAATATTTAAACAATACGAATATCGTTAATTTTGAACACAAAGATATCCAATCCTTGATCGATCAACGTAGGTGGAAAAACTTGGATAACTTCAACAAAATTGGTGCCGCTTATCAGTTTGTAAAAGATGAGATTTTCTTTGGTTATAATGAAAGCGATGATATTGCAGCAAGCGATGTGCTAGCAGATGGTTATGGACAATGTAATACTAAGGGTAATCTGTTAATGGCACTATTGCGTGGACTAGGCATTCAATGCCGATTTCATGGGTTTACCATAGACCAGCAACTACAAAAAGGTGCTATCCCAAGCTATGTATTTTGGTTAGCACCTAAATACATCATTCATAGTTGGGTAGAAGTTTACTTTGAAGGGCGTTGGATAAACTTAGAGGGCTTTATATTGGATGAGCAATACTTAAGCTCTCTACAGGAGAAATTTGACCAAGTAAAAGATGATTTTTGTGGTTATGGTGTTGCAACAAAGTGCTTTTCATCACCAGATACAGATTGGCGTGGAGAAAATACCTATATTCAAAAAGAAGGTATTCATGATGACTTTGGGCTTTATGATTCCCCTGATGAGTTCTATCTCGAAAAAGGGACTAACTTGTCGGGGTTCAAACGCTGGATATATCAACGCTTGATACGTCACTTGATTAATATGAATGTATCAAAACTAAGAAATAGAAAAGTACTAGAGGTACAAAATGCACAACCATAATCATAGTCATCAACATGGTAAAGATGACCGTATTGGTTGGGCATTTTTCCTTAATGTGACATTCACTATTATCGAATTTATAGGTGGTTGGCTCACTAACAGTACGGCGATAATGGCAGATGCAGTTCACGATCTTGGTGATAGTCTTTCAATAGGTTTTGCGTGGATTTTAAGTCGTTTTTCAGATAAAGAAGCATCAGATAAGTTTAGTTATGGTTATCGTAGACTTACTCTCTTTGGCGCATTGATAAACAGTATTGTTTTAATCATTGGCTCAATTTGGATTTTATTTGAAGCAATTCCAAAGCTGTCCAATCCTGAAATGCCTGTAGTCGAGGGGATGTTAGGGCTAGCGATACTCGGCGTTGCCGTTAACGGATATGCTGTATTAAAATTAAAAGCGGGTGAAACATTAAATGAGAAAGTGCTGACATGGCACCTTCTTGAAGATGTACTTGGATGGGTTGCCGTTCTTATAGTCTCTATCGTACTGTTGTTCGCTGAACTGCCGATATTAGATCCCCTTTTATCAATAGGGTTCACGCTGTTCATCTTGTTTAATGTTTTCAAAAACCTGAAATCAACACTCGTTTTATTTCTTCAAGCTGCACCCGATAAAGAGACTCAAAAGCGTATTAAACTATCACTAATGGAATTTCCTGAAGTTAATGGTATCCACCACATGCACTTTTGGTCACTAGATGGTGAAAGTCACGTTTTAACAGCGCACCTTGAGCTGAGTGACAACTTTGACGTTAAAGAATTAATTAGGCTTAAACAAGAAGTTGCAGCTAAATTATCTTCCTATCATTTATCGCATACAACGATAGAGTTTGAGTTTTTAAATGAAAATTGTCGGGATGAAGCGCAGTAAGCTTTATCAATAAAATGTTGGGCATACAATATTAAAAGCAGCTTAATTAGGCATAACCTAGTAATTAAGCTGCTTTTTTTGATTTTAAATTTCGTCGGATTGCTGTTTGCTACTCTCAGAGCCATGCGCCCATTGATATAAAATAGGCAATACAAACAAAGTTAAAATTGTAGAAGATACAATACCGCCGATAACAACTGTTGCTAGTGGTCGTTGTACTTCTGCACCAATTCCAGTGTTTAACGCCATTGGAATAAAACCTAAACTTGCGACCAGTGCCGTCATTAAAATAGGTCTTAAACGAATGATGTGCTGAGTTTCCATCATTGTCTTGGCTTGATGCGGATCAGTCTAAAGCATTCTCAGGAATAGAGGAGCTCGTTGCTGATGTTGTCGCTGATATGATTAGCAATAATGAAAAAGTTCCTACACCACTCTCCGGGAAAATATAGTAGGCAGTTTGTTGTCCTTGTTCTCAGTGGTTCAACAAAAACTAGCCCTCGAAGCCGCAGAACGTGGCGTGGACATAAATTGTTTAGTATCAGTAAAAAGAGCGATGTAATTTTAGTACGAGTGAGTGATAGAGCAGGAACCTATGCTTCATATATTCAGTAAATGGTATGTTTTTGAATTAATAGGTATTTTTAAATAAAGCTTTCTTTGATTTAGTGCTTTTTATTTAATAAATTAATTTTAAAAACAACTTAGGCTAATTGATAAACACTATCTGGAAAGATTAAAAGAAAATATTTTTTAATTTCTGCTAATTCATTTAAGGCAGGTTCCCTTTCAAGCAGTTGAAATGTCCAAATAAGTACAGCCTGATGATTATCATAGCAAGTATTTACTCCAAGAAAATTAGCCATTCCATAACTTCTATTGATGTTCATTTCTTTAATTAATTGATTTCCTAAGTCACGAGCTTGCTGGCTGATCAATAACTCATTTGGTAACACGGCGGTCATCTCCACAAAATAATCTAATGCAGGTTCAATCCTTATATTTAAAAAGTTATAATTTAGTTGAAATGGATAAAATATACTTTCTATAAGTTGTAATAACCTGCTGTAGGTTAATTTTAGCAAAGTATTACTCAGTCAACAACTTCAAATAACCCACAGCAAGTTATTTTTTGTAAATTAATTTAAATATGATTACTTGTAAGTTATCTAGCCTCATGGGCGATAGAAAAATTTTAAAATTAAGTGAAGTGGTGCATGCAACAGGTATCAATCGCAACACGCTCACAAGTATGTATTATGACCGTGCTGTACGTATTGAATTACCAGTCGCCGATAAGTTGTGTAAGTACTTTAACTGTACGATGAATGATTTGTTTGAGTTTAAGGAAGAAGTTGAAGAAAAAGATTAACTTAATACTTCGTTTGATAAGTTTTTCGAAGAAAAAGACTAGCCAATACTTAGTTTGATAAGTTTTTCTCTGCAGATCTAATATTGAATTTTATAAAATATCATTACAAACAGAGGTGGTTCCACTTGTTTGAACAACTAAAAGCGTATTTATAAGTGATATTCCGCTCTAGTTAAGCCACCTTGTTTTGTTGGGGTAGCTGATCATAGTAAAACTCATTTGGTGTCATTTTGTCTAGACTCGAATGAGGTCGTTTCAGATTATAAAACTCAAAATATGCACTCAATTGCTTTTTCGCATCTGTGACACTGCTATAAGCTTTGAGATACACCTCTTCATATTTAACGCTCCGCCATAATCGTTCAACCATCACATTATCTACCCATCGACCTTTACCATCCATACTGATTTGAATGCCATTTGATTTCAATACATCAATAAATGCATCACTGGTGAACTGACTGCCTTGGTCTGTATTCAATATTTCAGGTGATCCATATTTTTCAATCGCTTCATTTAAAGCCGAAATACAAAAATCCACCTCCATACTAATCGATACCCTATGCGCAAGTACCTTGCGGCTATGCCAATCAATCACAGCACATAAATAAACAAAGCCTTTTGCCATAGGGATATACGTTATATCAGTAGACCACACTTGATTACTGCGCTGAATAGCCAATCCTTTGAGCAGATATGGATATTTACGGTGAGCTTGATTAGCCTGGCTTAAATTTGGTTTGCAATATAACGCCTGAATACCCATTTTCTTCATTAAAGTACGTGTATGACGTCGTCCTATATGATGCCCTTGACGATTCAACAAATCACGCATCATACGACTGCCTGCAAAAGGATATTGCATATGTAATTCATCAATACATCGCATCAGCTTCAGATCTGATGAGCTAACAGGTTTTGGGCGATAATAATAACAACCACGAGAGACTTTCAGTAACTTAGCTTGTTTAGATACTGAAATCTGAAGTGAGTGATCGATTAACTTTTGTGGTTGAAGCGGCCCAGTTTCTTCAACACACCTTCTAAAAAATCAATTTCTAATGCCTGCTCACCGATTTTTGCATGTAACTTTTTAAGATCAATGGGAGGTTCTGATGGAGCTTTTGATTGATCGAAAGCTTGTGAGGAAGCTGAGATCAATTGATTTTTCCAGTCAATAATTTGGTTTTGATGAACATCAAACTCAGAACTCAATTCAGCAAGTGTTTTTTCTGCTTTGATCGCAGCAAGTGCTACCTTAGCCTTAAAGTCGTTTGAATGATTTCTTCTTGGTCTACGTGCCATAAAATACTCCATATATTGATGTTTATAACATCATTTGAGGAGCAGAGTATCACTTATAGGAGTTGTTCAAATTTCCGGATCCATCTCTAAGTGAGGAGGAAATGACTCTTACTATTCAGATGTTGTTTCAAGCTTTTTTTGATTGATAGAGTTTTATGTATTAAACTCTATATTGAAAGTAAATATATTGTAAAAATAGTATGTTATTTACTAATTGATTAAATTATTTACACTTATTCTGTATAATGCTCTATGAATTCATTACTTATTTTTTTAAATTAAAAATCATATGCAAAGCTTAAATGATGAAGAGTGTCGCCAAGTTGAAAGTGTAAAACAGCTTTTACAAAAAAATTTTAAAGATAAGCTTTATGCTATTTATTTATATGGTTCGTATGTTGATGGTGGTTTAAAACATAAAAGTGATCTTGATATTTTAGTTATTATTGAACGTGAAATTACCGATCAGGAAAGAAAACAATTAGCGCAGAATTTTCTAAATATATCTGTTCCGATTGGTCATGCTACAGCGCGTGCCTTAGAAATTACGATATTAGAAAAAGGGAGTATTACCAATAAAAATCATCCATATACATATCAGCTACAATATGGCGAGTGGTTGAGAGAAGAATTACTCAAAGGTGAATTACTTTATAGTCAATCTGATCCAGATATTAGTATTTTACTTAAAACTGCCCAATTACATAACATTACTATCTTTGGACCTGATATTTGCGATTGGTTAAATCCAATTAGCTATGAACAATTAATATTTGCCATGCAAAAAACTTATCCACAAATTATTGCTCATTGGAAAGACGATCAGGATGAATGTAATCAAATTTTAGCGCTATGCCGTATAGCTTATACATTAGATCATAAAACAATAGTTGCCAAGGATGTTGCTGCGACATGGTTTTTAGAATTCTTAAGTCAGATAGATCAAGACATTTTGCAACTCATAATAGATGAATATATTGGGCAAGGTCATGAGCAATGTTGGTTAGTTTTACATGATCAGCTTGCTAAAATTGTTAAAGAATTACAGCATAAAATTGAACCACTACTTTTTAACTGATGTGGAAGTAATGGATATGCTTCTTAGATTATTACCTCACTATATCTCTAAATACCGAAGAGACTTGATATTGCAAAGGGGGGCGTGGTTGGAGTTGCATGAAGATTTTAAATAAAAGCGGAGGAACTAGGGTAAAAGTTGCCAAAAAGTTTCTTCTGAAATGACTTTTATATTATGACGTTTAAGCAAAGCGGAGGTAACTCCATTGCCATAGATCTTATTCCCATTAAATTGACCATCGTAAATCATTGAACTACCACATGAAGGGCTATTTTCTTTAAGCACTACCAGAGTAGCTTTTAATAATTGAACTTTTTTTAAAGTTCTATATGCCCCTTCAATATAGATTGAAGTCACATCCTTTCCTGATTTTTCAATTACACAGGCTTTTCCATCTAAGACATCATCGCCATTACCTCCCGAAATCTCGGCAGGTTCGCGTGGTGTTGATAAACCGCCAAGAATCTCTGGACATACCATAGTAGCTTTTCCATCTTTGACTAATTTTTCGATTTTTTCGTTTAAGCTATGCGTCCCGTTATAACGTACCTTTAAGCCAGCCAGACAAGAACTTACTAAAATCATATTTCCTCTATGAAAAAGATATGTATCGATTTGCTATTTAGCCAGTACCTATTATTTTTTAAAATTAATAGGTTAGTGCTATGGATAAAACAAGAATTTAAATATGATCAATGCAAAGTGAGTTATTTTTTTTCTAACCCACAAAGCTTATAGATTAGTTTGATCCTTTTTGTTTAGAAAATTTATCAACAGTGATGTGTGCTGAATTAGCAGGAGACTTTCACTTGGGAGATTCTAGGCAGCTAACCGATAAAAGTCTTCTGCCATTTGATTTGGTGTCTTAAAATCCAAGCCTTTTTGAATTCTTCGCTGATTATAAAATAACTCTATATATTTTGTAATATCCGCTTTGGCTTCTTCCCTTGTTTTGTAGTTGCGATGATGGACTAGTTCATTTTTGAGTATGCCCCAGAAACTCTCTATCGGTGCATTATCAAAGCAGTCGCCTTTTTTGCTCATTGAACCCTGAAAATCAAATTTCTCAAGTAAGTTTCGATATTCATTACTGCAATATTGGCTGCCTCTATCTGAATGTACAATGAGATCTTTAGCAGGTTTCTGATTGCGAATAGCCATATTCAATGCATCACAAACAAGCTTGGCTGTCATGCGCTCATTTAAGCTATAGCCAACAACCTGTTTCGTGTAAAGATCTTTGACAGCTGCCAAGTACAACCAGCCCTCAGCCGTCCAAATGTAGGTAATGTCACTCGACCACGCAAGATTAGGCTTCGTCATTGAAAACTGTTGCTTGAGTAAATTGTCATAAATAGAACGGTTGTGATCACTGTTCGTGGTTCTTTTGAAACGCTTATGGCGCTTACAATACAACTGATTTGATTTTTTTATTTGGCGCACAGCATACGTACTTATTTTGATACCTTGCGCTTGTAAATGCTTGGTTAATCGAACATAGCCATAGCTTTGTTTGGTTTCTTCATGGGCTATTTTGACCAAAATTGTCTGCTGATTTCGCTGAATTGATCTTTTACTCATGCCTCGCTTTAGCCAATCATAAAAGCGAGAAACGGATACACGAAGTAATCGAGCCATTAAAATAATCGGAAATAAGTGGCTTTGCGATTTCATATAGGCGTACCTCACTGACTTTCTTTGGCAAAGTACGCTGCTGCCTTTTTTAAAAATTCACGTTCCATTTCAGCTGTTTTGAGCTGTTGTTTAAGCTTCTTATTTTCTTCGAGTAAGGCGTTTAGATCGGGCGAATACTGTTTTGTGCCTGCTAAAGTTCCAGCCTTTGCTTTGTTATTCCAGTTCGAAAGGGTTTGCATTGAAATGCCAAGTTGTCTAGCGGATTCCGATACATTACCTTGGTTCTCTTCAATGGCTTTTATGGCTTCAGCTTTAAATTCTGCGGTGTAAGTCTTCTGTTTCTTGCTCATGGTAAACTCCTAATGAGTATGTATAGTTTACCAAGTTAAACCCTCCTGTTTTTTAAGCACACATCAATAGAGTGGGAGTGACGGGCACTGGCTGGCAATGTCTAGCAACGGCAGGCATTTCGGCTGAGGGTAAAAGAACTTTCCGCTAAGCGATAGACTGTATGTAAACACAGTATTGCAAGGACGCGGAACATGC
>NZ_VOYG01000009.1:0-136221 GCF_013420785.1 Acinetobacter sp. YH01011 | reverse complement strand
GTTCAAATGGCGATTCAGCGTTTAATTGGTTTTGGGAAAAAAGAAGAGTTTAAGGAAATTTTGGCAATTTTAAGAAAGCAGAATCCTGATAGGATAAGGGTTCTGTGAAATTTGTCGTGTACAGAGAAATTTCTTATGAAAATCCAATGAAATATTCTTTTGAACATCAGCATCCTTTTTATCAGTTTAAAATTAAAAAATTATTGTGTGAAATAGCAATTGGAATGATGCCTGGTACAGTTTGGACAGGTAACGAAATTGATTCTACAGGTGGATATTTAGTAATTAAAGAAGATGGCGAGATCATTTGCTATCATCTGTATCATCGCCATGAATTTGAAGAGTATTTATACAATAATACAAAGTTTGAGATGGCAAGTAAAACCAAGCATGATTTTGGTCAATTATTTCTAAAGGACAATAAATTGTATCTGTCTTTAAATCTACAAATTCGCTTTAAATGATTAAAAATATATCTTTTATCTTAATATAGTTTGAACTTTTGATTCAATTTTCATAATAAAACTCAAATAGGATAATTTTAAATGGATTTAAAAACGTTTGAGTTACTTGCCCGCTATAATCTTTGGGCAACTCAAAAACTAAATCAGACTTTGCTATTGGTTTCAGATGATGATTTTTTCTTGGATCAGGGCTTATATTTTAAAAGTATTTTTGGCACTCTGAATCACTTGTTGGTCGGTGAGCATCATTTGTGGTTTCCACGTTTTGCTTTGCACAACTCACCAATTTTGCCATTAGATAGTATTGTGGAAACCAACAGAACACAGCTTGTTGAGCAACTTGAAAAGAAGGCTGAAAACTGGATTTATTTTTTAAATCAGGTGGATGAGAAAGTTTTTCATCAAGAGCTGCACTATAAAACATCAACTGGCGTGGAGATGCACTTACCCTATGCTGCAACCCTAATGCATGTGTTCAATCATGCAACTCATCATCGTGGGCAAATTACCGCGGCTTTAACCGCAATGGGATATGTCTGTCTTGAGCTTGATTTAATTTATATGTTGCTAGAAGACAAGGCTAAGAAGCGAATTGAATGAAACGACTAGAAATTTTATGTCTAGTGATTTTAATTTTTCTGATTTTATATCTGATTCAGTGGGTATTTCATGGTTTTCCAACAGCACATTAAAAGTAATTTTAATTGATGTGTAGATTCGAGTACTGACTTTCTGAAGTAAACACCAAAAGAGCGCATTACGCGCTCTTTTGATTTACATCTGCTTAGAATATTTTAGTAGTCAAAACTAAAATGTTCTGGTGCTAATGCAGTCATGGTTTTAGATGGATTGACCATTGCTTCTGCATGACCTTGGGTACGTGGCAATAAACGCTCAAAGTAGAAATCTGCAACTTTGATTTTGGCTTTATAGAACTCAGGTGTTTCCTGACCATTGCCTTCAGCCAATTTGGTCGAAGCCACAGCCGCTTGTTGCGCCCAGAAATAAGCCATCATGACATAACCAGAGAACATCAAGAAGTCTACTGAAGCACTGGATACGATGTCACGGTCTTTACGTGCTGCCAACATAATGCGCACGGTTAATGCGTTCCATTGAGCACATAGCTTGGTTAAGTCCCATGCAAAACGACGCATGTATTTGTTACGTGCATGCTGACCACAGAATTTCAAAATTTCAGCGGTGTAGTCACGAATCACTTTGCCCTTAGAGCTTAACAACACTTTGCGACCAATCAAGTCGAGCGCCTGAACGCCAGTTGTACCTTCATATAAGGTAGAAATACGTGAATCACGTACAATTTGCTCCATGCCCCATTCTTTAATATAGCCGTGACCGCCGTACACTTGCATGCCGTGGTTGGCAGCTTCATAACCCATTTCAGTTAAGAAACCTTTTAAGATTGGCGTATAGAAACCTAAATGGTCATCATGCGCTTCAAAAGCAGCAGTATCACCACGCATTAAAGCGTCGTTCATTTTATCTGCCAATTGTGCAGCATGATAAATCATGGCACGACCACCTTCTGCTACGGCTTTTTGCGTTAAGAGCATACGACGTACATCGGCATGGTGAATGATTGCATCAGCTACTTTTTCAGGGTCTTTTTTACCTGAAAGCGCACGCATTGACATACGTTCTTTGGCATACGGCAATGCACCTTGGAATGCCAATTCTGCATGGCAAATCCCCTGAATTGCTGTACCAATACGCGCAGTATTCATAAAGGTAAACATGGCATGTAAGCCTTTGTGTGGTTCACCAATCAAATAACCCACGGCATTGTCAAAGTTCAGGACTGCAGTTGCAGACGCGCGAATCCCCATTTTGTGTTCAATAGAGCCACAAGTGACAGGATTACGCTCACCCACCGTACCTTCTGCGGTTGGCAAGAATTTCGGTACGATAAATAATGAAATACCTTTTGTGCCTGCAGGCGCATCTGGGAGGCGTGCTAACACAATATGAATGATGTTTTCAGTCAGGTCATGTTCGCCTGCAGAAATAAAGATTTTGGTGCCTGAAATTGCATAAGTACCATCAGCCTGCGGTTCTGCTTTAGTTTTTACCTGACCTAAGTCGGTACCGCATTGTGGTTCAGTTAAACACATGGTGCCTGACCAAGTACCTGCAACCAAGTGCGGTAAATAGGTATCTTTTTGCGCGTCTGTACCAAATTGCATAATGGTGTTGATACAACCCACGCTTAAACCTGGATACATTTGGAATGACCAGTTTGCTGTACCCATCATTTCAGATTTGATGAGGTTTAGCGACATTGGCAGGTTTTGACCGCCGTATTGTTCAGGGTAAGACAGACCTTGCCAGCCACCTTGCACAAATTGGTCATAGGCTTCTTTAAAGCCTTTCGGTGTGGTCACATTGCCATTTTCAAAATGACAGCCTTCTTCATCGCCTGATTGATTAAGAGGAGAAAGTACATTTTCACAGAAATCTGCTGCACCTTCCAAAATCATATCGACTGTATCTGCGTCCGCAAGTTCACCGTTAGAAAGATTTTTGTAGTGGGTCGGGTAATCAAGCACTTCGTTCATTAAGAAACGAATATCGTGTAATGGGGCTTTATATGCTGGCATAGTCTTAATCCTAATTTAGAAATAGTTTTGGATTATCTGTATCGATATGTTGATTATTCACACTCATGATCAAAAAACATTGATAAGAATAGCGAATAAAAATGTCAGAAATGCGAATAGTGAAAATTATTCACCTTACAAAAACGAATGAAGTGTTATGTTACAATGTATCATAATCTATATGTTTGAACAGACCAATCTATAATGAATATAAGGTGTTTAGCAATGAAGATACAATTAAAATATTTATCTTTATGTCTTTTTAGTTTAGCTGCTACAGGTTGTTCGCAGCATGTCATTAAGACCAATTCCAATCAGACGGCAAGTATAGAACAAAAGGCAATTACAGGGTTAAATGCCATCTTTGAAACGCCAAGTTATGACTTTCAGGGCAAATTACGGGTACAGAGCAATTTAGTTGAAGCAATACCAAAAGTAACGGATATTGCTCCTACCACACTTGATCCTGTACTTAAAAAGCAATTAGATCAGTATTTAAAACAGCAAAAAGTCCGTTTAAGTACACAAGAAAAACAAAACTTATATACGGCAATGGCTAAGGAACAAAACTCTGCTTCCTATGCTGCAGGGGCAATCGAAAAATCGAGTCCTTTTAATTTTGTGTTGAATGTATTGAATGACACTCAGTTTAGCTACGATGGCTCGGTGCATTATCGGCAAAAAATTGCTGCTTTGAATGTGGCAGCACGTTATGAAAAACCGACACTTTTGGTGCAAATGAAAGTACCGATGGTGGTCGATTTTAATGAATATAAGTTCTATACCAATTATTTTTCTTTGTTGCCTTATTTGGTAAATAAAGATAGTCAAAATGACTTTGCCTATATCGACTTTTCTAAATACAAAGCCGATTTTGAGCGGATTAAAGTGGCACAATTTGCCGAATATTTAAAAGCCATGAATGCGGTGCCGTATGTATTGGCAGATTCTAATCACATTCAAAAATTATCTTTAACTGCACAAGAACGTCAGCAAAAAATTAGTGAAAAAATACGTTTGAACAGTAGCTTGGAAGATATGTTACTGCAGCTTGCCATGTTTGATCAGGTCAATGCACCGTATTTGCAACAGACCGTATTGGGGCAGGCGACCACAACTGAAGATGCTACTGAGCAAGTTGAAACTACACAAGATACATCAGCCAAAGAAAGTGCTGAAGACTACTTAAAACACAATGAAACTGCTGAAGATTATGGTATGAGCCAAGAGGCTTTTGTGGCTTATCAAGCCACCCTTGCTTTGCGTGATTTGGTCAGTCAGAAGTTTTATGCAACTGAAACGACAGCGAATAACGCAGCAGATTATTCAGCAGATGCTCGTGAAGATGCCACGCTTGCGGCTGAACAAGCCGTTCAGGCAGCGGCTGAGCAGGCTGAAGATTCAGCAACCACCGCAAGTATGCTAAGCGAACAAGACTGTCAGCGTTTGATCGAAACAGCAAAAACAGCCAAAGTCGGGGATTTAACCTACTGTGCTTATGCCTATGAATTAGAAGCATTTAGTCCAAATCGTGCTGAGCAGGCACAATCGGTATTGGATGAGCACTTTGCTTCACCGCAAGAAAAGCTAGCTAAAGTTTTTGAACCATATCGTTCGGAACAATTGGTCGATGCCGCTGCTTTCGCAGCTTTGTGGCAAAAACATCAGGCTGAAATTCAACAGATTATGAATGCTACACCTAAAGATAAAAAAACACCGATGCAAATTGATGTGGCTTTAGATGATCAGGGGCGTGCTGCAAAAATTGATTATGCACTGCAATTTAAACGCGAAAATTACGGCACAATTCATGTGTATAACGATGTCAGCATTGCGAATTATGGGCAAGCCAGCAAAATTGACCGTAGTGCGCTGCGTCAAGCCAAATCCATTCAAGAAGTCAGCAAAGACTCAATTTTAGAAAAATGGGTGACAAATTTAGGGCGGACTTTGGAGCAGGAAACTGCAGAAAATAAAGATAAGACCACTGCAAAACCCGCCTTAAGTTATGATGAAGAATTAGCGCAGTTGGCACAAAAAACCTATCAACAAACAGAATCTTTTAGTCAGACTTATCAGACTTTATTTTTAGTGCACATGGCAGCAGAGCAAAGTACGTGGGTAAAAAATCTTAGTCCACAAACCTTGCAGGAAATGGCAGAAGTGTATGCCTATTGGTTCAGTGATGAGCGCTACTATGACCCGAAAGGTGCCGCGCTAAAACGGATTGAAGCTTTACAAGCCAAGCATCATTTAGAAGAAGATGAGCAATTCAATAATGCAATTGGTCGTCGTATCAATAATTTGACTGAAGATGCAGTCGATGAAAATAAAGTCGCACTTGAATGGCGTAAGCTGAAACAGCAATACAAGCAACCACAACAGATATTTGCTCAGCAATATTTAAAAGCCTATGAAGCAGCTTATGATTGGGATGTGCCTGACTTGGAGAATTTAAAGAAAACGGCACACATTTTGGGGCAGACGTATGTTGATCGTCAGCAGGGCAAATTGAGCCAAAATTCAATTCGCACTTTAACTGAAGATCAGGCTGAACAGATTGATTATGAGTTATATATGGATGTGTATGAAGATATGCAGAAATTTGTAAAATAAACCGTGGGTGAAAAATGGGCAATCAGCGTTCAACAAGATTGCCCAGTTTAAATAAAAAAATAGCCCTTTGCTGCTCAAGGGCTATTTTTATTTGGTGATGATTTAGAGGAAATCTTTTAATTCAGGTTTCACGCCATTCCAAATATAAAAAGATTCAATCGCCTGTCCGACCAGCATGCCAAAACCTTCCGATGTCGGTACGCCACGCGCTTTGGCTTGTTCTAAAAAGCTCGAAGGTTTGCCATAAGCCATTTCATAAGCAAAATTAAACTGCAAACACTCAGGCAAGGTGAGGGCATCTCCCGTTAAGCTGGCAGACGTCGCATTAATGGCTAAATCAAATTGACCTATTAAATCGGTAAGTGCCATGGCTTGTAATTCTGCTTGCGGTACGGCAGCTTGTAGGTCAGCAACCAGTTGTTCAGCACGGGCAAGGGTGCGGTTGGCAATCACAATTTTTTTTGCGCCTGCTTGTACCAACGGATAAATTACCCCGCGGGTTGCACCACCAGCGCCAATAATCAAAATATCACTGTGCTCTAAATTCCAGCCCAAAGCACGAATGGCATCAACCAAACCCTGACCATCGGTATTGTCGCCATGCAAAACACCATCTTGCATCCACAAGGTATTGACTGCTTTGGCAATTTTGGCACGTTCGGTTAATACGCCACATTGGGCAAATGCTTGCTCTTTAAAAGGCACGGTTACATTCATGCCTACACCGCCCTGATTAAAAAAGTCTGCAACACTGTCTCTAAAACCATCAAGAGGGGCAAGGCGTTTGCTGTATTGCAGGTCAATGCCTGTTTTTTCTGCAAAGGCATGATGCAGTTCAGGAGAACGTGATTGTTCAATTGGGTTGCCAATCACGGCAAATTGTTTGCGCATTTGCCAAAATCCATGTGCTGAAATGTGCATCAATATACGTCAAATTCAGCGCGGACTAAAGCCTATGGTGGTATAAAACGGTGGGAGTCTTTGGACTTAAGGATTACAAATCTCTAAAACGGTTTCTAATACCAAAATAGTGGCAATCACGAACATGGCAATGCCCGCTAAAATGCTGCTACTAATGGCTAAGCCATCTGAAAGATGACTTTCAAAAATAAAGGTCATGCAAATTGAGCCAAGTAACATGGCAAAGGTTGCCCAAAATAAAAAGATTTTGTGTTTGAACAGCGGGCTAAACATGCGGATCTCCTGACAGATGTGGCGCAGTGTGACATAAGGCTTTGACAGTTTGATGAATTCGCCTTTGACTCATGGTTTGATGTATGGATAGTTAAATCCTATTTGTGCATGGTCGAATAGGGTGCGCGGTCACATCATCTATTAAAATCCATCCGCACTATCATGACAGTTAATTCATGCTGTGCATATTTATTGATTTGAAAATAAGCAATAAAGTTTGTAAGTAAAAAAGCGATTCGTGGAAGAATCGCTTTTTTGAACCTTGAATGTGATCTTTTTTACACTGCGATGTAGCAAGGTTTCACCAGTCGCGAGCTTTAACTCGTCTTGAGATTTAACCAATCGCGTGGTTTTAAATAATAGTCAGTGAGTTTTTTCTCTGCGGAATCTTCTGCCCATTCAGGACGGTACGACCATCCCGCCAAGTTCGGTAAGCTGACTAAAATGGACTCAATCCGTCCACCTGTCTGCAAGCCAAATAAAGTGCCACGGTCATAGACCAGATTGTATTCCACATAACGTCCACGACGGTAAAGCTGGAACTCACGTTGTGCTTCGGTATAGGCTTTGTCACGATTACGCTCAAAAATAGGCAGAATTGCAGCCAAATAACCGTTACCCACCGCCTGAATATAGTTGAAACAGGTGTCAAAGTCCCATTGATTCAGATCATCAAAAAATAAACCACCCACGCCACGCTGTTCATCACGGTGCTTTAAATAAAAATAGTCATCACACCATTGTTTATGTTCTGCATAGACTTGATCGCCAAAAGGCGCACATAAGTCATGTGCTGTTTGGTGCCATGCCAACACATCTTCATCATTTGGATAAAATGGTGTCAGGTCAAAACCACCACCAAACCACCAAATTGGCGGTTGTCCTTCAGGTTCAGCGACAAATAAACGCACATTGGCGTGCGAGGTGGGTACATGCGGGTTTTTCGGGTGAATTACCAATGATACACCCATCGCTTGCGCAGGTGCGCCTGCAATATTGGGATGACGCTCAGTTGCAGAAGCAGGCAGTTTGGAAATATTGATATGCGAAAACATCACCCCGCCTTTTTCAATGACTGTACCGTTTTGTAAGACACGGGAACGACCACCGCCACCTTCAGGACGTTGCCAGTCATCAATTTCAAACTGTGCGCTTCCGCCACCTGCCTGTTCTTGTTGTTCTAAAGCCGCACAAATTCGCGCCTGCAAATCGAGAAGAAATTCACGTACACGTTGAATATCCGCGTGAGTAGGATGCGACATGGCCACCTCAGGATAAAAATAAAATGGCTTACATCAAAACATAAAACTGTCTAAAAATTAAGGGGTTTATCCAGTTTGCTGCAAATCGCTCAGGCAATTGCGCAAGGTGCTTTGTATTTCAGCATGTATTCCGAGCAAAAGACTAGGTTGATTTCCATGCCTAAGCTCAGCACAATAGTTTTTACAATCTAAATTTTAGTCAGCAGCAATTAACTGAATGGGGCAGAGTGGATGACACAGCAGGCAAATTCTTTAATTCAAAAATACAATGTGCCTGGACCACGTTATACCAGTTATCCAACCGTACCTTATTGGGATGATGCTACCTTTTCTGCCGAGGCGTGGCAGCAAACGCTGAAGCGTTCGTTTGATGAATCTAATGCCAGCGAAGGCATTAGTCTGTATATTCATTTGCCATTTTGCGAAAGCCTATGCACTTTTTGTGGCTGTCATAAACGCGTCACCAAACGCCATGAAGTCGAGCAACCGTACATTCAGGCGTTATTAAAAGAATGGGACTTATATTGTCAGTTGCTCGAAAGCACTCCCATCATTAAAGAAATTCATTTGGGCGGTGGCACACCAACTTTCTTTTCTGTCGAACATTTGACGCAGCTTATTCAAGGCATTTTAGCAAAAGCCAAAGTGGCAGAACAGCACGAATTTAGTTTTGAAGGACATCCCAATAACACCACCCGTGAACATTTACAGGCTTTATATGACTTGGGTTTTCGTCGGGTTAGTTATGGCGTGCAGGATTATAATGAAAAAGTGCAGCGCGCCATTCATCGGATTCAGCCTTTTGAACATGTGCAACGTGTGACCGAGTGGGCGCGTGAAATTGGCTATGATTCTATTTCACATGATCTGGTTTTTGGTTTGCCCTTTCAAAATCTGGAAGATGTACTGAATACCATTGAGCAGACCCAGCGTTTAATGCCAGACCGTTTGGCGTTTTACAGTTATGCGCATGTGCCATGGATTAAAGGCAATGGGCAGCGTGGCTTTAAAGATGAAGATGTGCCTAAAGATGAATTAAAACGTCAGTGCTATGAAGAAGGCAAACAGCGTCTTTTGGCCTATGGTTATCATGAAATTGGGATGGATCACTTTGCCTTAGAACGTGATGGTATGTATCAGTCGTTTAAAAATGGTACCTTGCACCGTAATTTTATGGGCTATACCGCATCTAAAACGCAGCTTATGATTGGCTTGGGTGTTTCATCTATTAGCGACAGTTGGTATAGCTTTGCGCAAAATGAAAAAAGCATTGAAGATTATTATGCCCGTTTAGCCTGCAATGAAATTCCTGTGTTTAAAGGGCATGTGCTGGATCGGGAAGATTTGGTAATACGTCAGCATATTTTAAATTTAATGTGCAGCTTTGAAACGTCGTGGGCCAGTCCAGAATTGGCATTTCCTGAAATTGAGCAAGTGCTGCAACAGTTACAGGAAATGCAGGAAGATGAATTACTGCTCATTCAAGATCAGCACATTCAGATTTTGGAAAAAGGTAAACCTTTTGTGCGCAATATTTGTATGGCCTTTGATTTGCGTTTAAAACGCCGTATGCCGAATAATCGTATTTTTTCGATGACGATTTAAGTAAGTTGAGTAGAAATTATTTAATTCAAAAATTAAAAGGTGACTCAGAAGTCACCTTTATCATACATGTGCGCCATGCGTTCGTGTTTGGTTTGCAAATATTCTTCATTGAATGGATTTAGACCCACAGTTAAAGGCACACGGTCTACCACCGTAATCCCTTGTTCCTGTAATGCTTGAATTTTCAAAGGGTTGTTGGTGATTAAGCGCACAGCTTTAACCTGCAAATGATCTAGCATAATGCTGCACATATCATAGCGACGTGCATCGGCAGGTAAATTCAGCATTAAATTGGCATCCACCGTGTCATGTCCTTGATCTTGCAGGGCATAAGCACGAATTTTATTGGTCAAGCCAATCCCGCGACCTTCTTGGCGTAAATATAAAATCACACCTTGTCCTGCGTCATTAATCAGACGTTGAGTGGCTTGAAGCTGTGGGCCACAGTCGCATTTTAAAGACGCGAAAGCATCGCCAGTTAAACATTCTGAGTGAATCCGTACCAGAACGGGCTGGGTTGGCGCAGTGTCCAAACCTTTGGATAATGCCACGTGTTCTTCGCCAGTTTCAGGATCTTGAAATACCGTAATGTTGAATTCACCAAATGCGGTCGGTAATCGTGAGGTTGCGACAAACTTAATCGGCACTGTTTAACTCGTGAAATAGTCGATAAATTGTTTAAAGTATAGCGTAATGCTCAGACATTAGTAGAATAGCGAACACGAATTTATACAGAAGATTTTCTTTTTTGTATAAAGCGCACGATAATGGTTGATAAATAGTTAGATTATTCAGGATAATCTACCCACCCAACGTGTGCCCAACTGAAATCACTGCTCAAAACTACATCGCTAGAAATGTGGCTGATTGAAGGTAATACCATTCGGTTATATGATCGAGTAATTCCCATTGACCTCGCTTAGGATTTGCCAGGCTTTAGAAGGCTTTGCCACATATGCTGTATACAGAAATTCCAACTCAACGCCCTGTAACACCATTGCTCGATGAGATTGACCATCCGCAGCAATTACGTTTACTCGCGCAAAGCCAGCTTCCACAGGTGGCAGATGAGTTACGTCAATTCATTTTGTATGCCGCAGGTCAAAGTGGAGGACACTTTGGCGCAAACTTAGGCGTGATCGAACTGACCGTTGCGCTGCATTATTGCTTTAATACCCCACACGATCGCTTAATTTGGGATGTCGGTCATCAGGCTTATCCGCATAAAGCCCTAACAGGACGCCGCGAGCAACTCACCACCATTCGCGCCAAAGATGGTTTGGCTGCATTCCCTGCGCGTGAAGAATCTATTTTTGATACCTTTGGCGTTGGTCACTCCTCAACAGCAATTTCTGCAGGATTGGGGATGGCGTTGGCACGACGTTATCAACAAAACCCGTGTGAAGTTGTTGCCATTATTGGCGATGGTGCCATGACGGCAGGTATGGCTTTTGAAGCCATGAATGATGCAGTGGCCCACCAAGCCGATATGATGGTGGTGCTGAATGACAACGATATGTCAATTTCATGTAGCACAGGCGGCTTTGCCAAACATCTTGCTGCCATTTGGGAGCGTGGTGAATCGGTTTATGTCAGTGAAACAGGTGAAGCTTACGTGCAGCCACATCCAAAGTGGACGTATAACTCGCGTTTGCACTGTGCTGCTACTGAAGCTGCTGACAACTTATTTAAAGCGATTGGGTTTGATTATTTCGGCCCTTTCGATGGACATGATGTTGAACAACTCACACATGTGTTCAATGCACTGAAAAAACGTAAAGGTCCACGTTTAATTCACGTTTACACCAAAAAAGGCAAAGGTTTTGCGCCTGCCGAAGCCGATCAAATTAAATATCACGCCATTGGTAAAATTCATGCCAAAGCTGCGCTTGTCACCGCACCTAAATATTCTGATGTATTTGGGCAGTGGTTATGTGATCAGGCAGAACAAGATTCGCGTTTATTGGCAATTACGCCAGCCATGTGCGAAGGTTCGGGCATGGTGCAATTTGCCAAACAATTTCCTGAACGCTATTTTGACGTCGCGATTGCCGAACAGCATGCGGTGACTTTGGCTGCGGGTATGGCCTGTGAAGGTTTGAAGCCTGTGGTGGCGATTTACTCTACCTTCTTGCAGCGTGGTTATGACCAACTGATTCATGATGTCGCTTTGCAAAATCTGGATGTTACTTTTGGTATCGACCGTGCAGGTTTGGTGGGTGAAGATGGCCCGACCCATGCAGGTGCTTACGACTATGCCTATATGCGTACCGTACCGAATATCGTCATTATGGCACCAAAAGACGAAAATGAATGTCGTCAAATGCTGCACACGGCTTATTTATATAACGGCCCTGCAGCAGTGCGTTATCCACGCGGGCATGGTTTGGGTGTCGAAATTCAGCAGCAGATGACTGCAATTCCATTAGGACAAGCTGAAATTGTGGCGCAGTTCAATCCACAATATGATGACTATATTTCAGTGCTGGCTTTTGGTAGCCGTGTGCAAGCGGCAGTTGAAGCGGCTGAAGCGTTTGCTCAGCAGCACGATGTCGCAGTACGTGTGGTGAATATGCGTTTTGTGAAGCCATTGGATGAAAAACTGTTAGCTGAGATTGCAGACAGCACTGTATTATTCGTCACTGTAGAAGAGCATGCGATTATGGGTGGTGCAGGCAGTGCCGTGAGTGAATACTTGGCGAAGGCCCAGATTGTCAAACCGATTATTCATTTAGGTTTAGAAGATAGCTTTATGCAACAAGCGACACATGGTCAAATGCTGCAACAGGCAGGTTTAGATGCACAAGGCATTGAAAAATCAATGCAAAATGCTTGGCAAAAACTGCATCAATCTATATTGAATTAATTTTTAGCAACACTTCTTCCCCAAAAGCCTCAATATTTGCTAAAATATTGGGGCTTTCATGCATTATTCTTTATCAAACTCTTCAAATTTGTAGTGGGTGTTCAATGGAACCTATGGTGGTGATGGCTGCGCGTGCGGCTCAAACAGTTGGTCAAGAGCTTTTAAAAGCGCATCAGAATCGTCATAAACTCGATCTACAAGTCGAAGAAAAAGGCATTGATGGTCCTGTAACGCGCGTAGATCGTTACCTCGAGCAATTGACCATTGATACATTACGCAAAAGTTATAAAAATCACAGCTTCCTGGGCGAAGAATTTGGCATGCAGGAAGGCAAAGGTCACGATGCCGACTGGTGTTGGGTGATTGATCCTTTAGATGGCACGCTAAACTTTGTTCACGGTTTCCCTCATTTCTGTATTTCGATTGCAGTGCAACACAAAGGTGTGACACAGCACGGTGTTATTTACGACCCTGTAAAAGATGAATTATTCTCTGCGAGCCGTGGCCGTGGTGCGATGATGAATCAACGTCGTATTCGTGTAAATGTAAAAGACAGTTTAGACAACACCTTCTTGGCAGTGGGTCATGCTTATCGTGCTAAGCGCGATGGCGAAATTGTTTCTTATGCCAAAAACCATTTTGAAAGTTTATTGAATGTGACAGAAGCAGGCGCTCAATACCGCCGTGCAGGTTCTGCTGCATTAGACTTGGCTTATGTGGCTGCAGGTCGTTTAGATGGTTATTTTGAACTTGGCTTAAAACCGTGGGATATTGCTGCGGGTGAGTTAATTGTGAAAGAAGCGGGCGGTACTGTGGTCGATGCACGTGGTGGCAGCGACTCTATGGAAAATGGGCAAGTTTTGGCATGTTCAATGAAAATGTTAAAACCACTTATGAAAGCGGTTGTGCCTGCTTGGGGAGAAGCAGCGAAATAATCAGCTGATCATATTTATACTTAAATAAGACACTTAGCAAAGCTCTCATCCTGAGGGCTTTTCTTTTACCTAACGGTCTAAAACTGCTGGTTTTAAATCTGTTGTTATCGTCCATATACTAGCCATAAAAGTAGAATCTATCACTGTTTACACAAAAAACAGCAAAAGTCGATTAAATAAGGTGACTTTTAAAATAATCCTGCTATAATTCGCGCACGCACTTAATTTCTGTTCATTACCTGAACATTTCTCTTCTAATCATTGTGTATGCGCGTGCGGTCCAAAGAGAGGACGATATCTCGCGCCCCAATCGCTAAAGCGATTCCTTCAGGTTAAGCCGTAATCATGCGTGCGTTATATCACATCGTCGTTACTCGGATCGCCGCTGAATCTTAAATTGTCAGCGATAATTGCTGTACCGCTTTTTGCCGATGTCCATCTGACTTTATTTAATGGAGCACCCATTTTCAGGGTGAAAATCTCTATGAGCAAAACTTTTGCTGATTTTTCTTTACATGAATCTTTACAACAAGCTTTAGAAGGCTTGAACTTTACTACGCCGACTCCTGTTCAAGAACAATCGATCCCAGCGGCACTTGAAGGTAAAGACTTATTGGTATCTAGCCAAACAGGTTCTGGTAAAACTGCTGCATTTTTACTCCCAACTTTAAACGCGCTTGCTAATCAAGATACTTTCGTACCATTTAAAGAGCGTATGAAAGCAATTACTCAGCCGTCAATTTTAGTGCTTTGCCCAACACGTGAATTGGCTCAACAAGTTAGCCAAGACGCGATTGCATTTGTACGTCACATGAAAGGTGTACGTATTGCAGCAATCATGGGTGGTATGCCTTTTGGTAAGCAAATCCAACAATTAAAAGGTGCGCAAGTGGTTGTAGCGACTCCAGGTCGTTTACTTGACTTGGTGAACCGTCGTCAAATCAAACTTGATAAAGTTGATGCCTTAATTGTAGACGAAGCTGACCGTATGCTCGATTTAGGCTTCTCTGAAGACCTAGAAGCGATTAGCGATTTAGCTGCTAACCGTAAGCAAACCTTGATGTTCTCTGCAACTTTTGCCAGCCGTATTATCACACTTGCAGAACGCATGATGAATGAGCCTGTACGTATTGCGATTGAAACAGGTCACTCAACGAACATGGACATCACCCAGACTTTACACTGGACTGATGGTTTCGAGCACAAGAAAAAATTATTGTCACACTGGTTATCTGATGAAGGTGTAGATCAAGCGGTTGTATTCGCATCTACTCAAGAAGATACCGATATGTTGGCTGAAGAATTGGCTGAAGCGGGTCACTCGGTTGTTGCACTACACGGTGCAATGCCACAAACCGTTCGTAACCGTCGTTTACGCAGCATTCGCGAAGGCCGTGCAAAAATCTTGGTTGCAACAGACGTTGCAGCACGTGGTTTAGACGTACCAACTATTTCTCACGTGATTAACTTCGGTTTACCAATGAAAAATGAAGACTATGTACACCGTATTGGTCGTACAGGTCGTGCGGGTCGTACTGGTAACGCGATTACTTTGGCAACTTACCGTGAGCGCGGCAAAATCCGTGCGTTGGAAGATTTCTTAGATGCACGTTTAAGCGTTTCTGAAATTGAAGGCTTAGAGCCATCTCCACCTCCAGCACGTTCTGGTCGTGACGGTGGTCGTGGTCGTCGTGATGGCGGTCGCGGTGGTCGTGGCGGTTTTGGTGGCGGTCGTCGTTTTGAAGGCGAAAGCAACTTTAAACGTCGTGAAGGTGGTGATGATCGTCCACGTCGCAGCTTTGATGACAAACCACGTGGTGAACGTCCTGCATTTGGTGAAGATCGTCCGCGTCGCGAGTTCAACTCAGACCGTCCACGTCGTGAAGGTGGTTTCGGTGATCGTCCACAGCGTTCATTTGAAGACCGTCCACGTCGTGAATTTAATTCAGATCGTCCACGCCGCGAAGGTGGTTTTGGTGATCGTCCACAGCGTTCATTTGATGATCGTCCACGTCGTGAATTTAATTCAGATCGTCCGCGTCGCGAAGGTGGCTTCAACGATAAGCCGCGTTTTGATGCGAATGATGACAACCGTGGCAACCGCGTAGATTACAAACCACGTCGTGAAGGTAGCTTCGGTGATCGTCCAAAACGTGATTTTGGTGATCGTCCTGCACGTCGTGAAGGTGGTTTTGGTGACCGTCAACCACGTTCGTTTGATGATCGTCCTAAGCGTTCTTTTGGTGGTGAAGATCGTCCACGTCGCGAGTTCAATTCAGATCGTCCACGCCGTGAAGGTGGTTTTGATCGCCCACGTCGTAAATTTAACGACTAAGATCGCGATAGCAATTTGTATAAAGAAAAACCAGTGCTCAGCACTGGTTTTTTTATGTTAAATATTTTTGTTTTAGATAAATAAAATGTACAATAAGTCACGTTTTTAACTCTATTTGCTAATTATGAACATCAATAGCTTACGATTGCTCATGCAGACGAGAGAGGGAATGATGCCGTATATTGGTTTAGCACTCATCTTATGCAATTTAATGTATTATATTATTTCTTCTTACTTTTAAATTGTTGCTGTCCTAAAAGTGATTTAAATAACAATAATAAGACTGCTTGAACAATACGTGCACAGTTTTTAAAAATTTGCTAGATAACATTTTGCGCTTCAATCCTTTATAGTATGCGTGCTGAAAAAATGCAGGAAGACCCTCAGCTATGAATAATCCAATGCCTCAACATGAGCCGTCATTGATTGAAGTCAATGAACTGAGCTTTAAACGAGGGAAACGTGTCATTTTCGAAAATGTCAGTTTAAAGATTCGCCGTGGTCAAATTACTGCCATTATGGGACCTTCAGGTACTGGTAAAACCACGTTATTACGTTTGATTGGTGGTCAGTTGACTCCCGATCATGGTGATATTTTTCTGGATGGAAAAAATCTTGCGCAAATGTCGCGTCAGGAGTTGTTTGCTGCGCGCGCACGTATGGGCATGTTATTCCAAAGCGGTGCGTTATTTACCGATATGAGCGTATATGAAAACGTCGCGTTTCCATTGCGTGCACATACCCAGTTGCCTGAACATTTAATTGCAGAACTGGTGGCTTTAAAACTTGAAGCAGTCGGTTTGCGTGGCACAGAACAGCTCATGCCTGCAGAACTCTCAGGCGGGATGAACCGTCGCGTGGCATTGGCGCGTGCGATTGCGTTAGACCCTGAATTGATCATGTATGATGAACCATTTGCAGGGCAAGACCCGATTGTAAAAGGTGTGTTGACTCGTTTAATCCGCTCGTTGCGTGAAGCGTTGGATTTAACCACTATTATCGTCTCGCATGATGTTGGTGAAACTTTATCAATTGCCGACTACATTTATATTATCGCGGAAGGCGTGATTCAGGGCGAAGGTACACCTGCAGAATTAAAACAGCATGAATCGGCATTTGTGCGTCAGTTCTTAACAGGCGCTGCCGAAGGGCCAGTCGATTATCAATTTAGCCATCGGGCTTATTTAAGTGATGAGGTGCGTTCATGAATGCTATTGCCGCATTAGGTCAACGCGTCATTGAGCGTGTTCGTGGCATTGGTGTCGCCACCCAAATGTTGTTGCAAATTCTATTTTCCATGCCAACTCTGCTTGGGGTGAAGCTGTTCCTATACCAAATGTACCGTGTTGGCGTGATGTCATTATTGATTATTGCGATGTCGGGTTTATTTATTGGTTTGGTATTGGGCTTACAAGGCTACTCTATTTTGGTCAATATTGGTTCAGAAGCCATGTTAGGCACCATGGTGTCTTTGACTTTATTGCGTGAACTGGCACCTGTAGTGGCTGCACTGTTATTTGCAGGACGTGCAGGCTCTGCCTTAACTGCAGAAATTGGTTTGATGAAAGCCACAGAACAATTGGCCAGTATGGAAATGATTGGGGTAGACCCACTCAAGCGTATTGTGTCACCACGTTTATGGGCAGGAATTGTCAGCCTGCCAATGCTCTCCATTATTTTTGCTGCGGTTGGCATTATGGGCGGCAAAATGGTTGGGGTCGATTTTCTAGGTGTCGATGAAGGTTCTTTCTGGAGCGGTATGCAAAGCAGCGTGCAGTTCTATAAAGATATTTTTAACGGCACAATTATTAAAAGTTTTGTTTTTGCATTAATTTGTACTTGGATTGCAGTATATCAAGGCTATGCCTGTGTTCCAACATCGGAAGGCATTGCGACGTCGACCACACGAACCGTGGTGTATTCTTCATTATGTGTTTTAGGTTTTGATTTTGTGTTGACTGCGGTCATGTTCGGAGGTGTTTAATGAAATCACGTACAAGTGAGCTGGCCGTAGGTGTATTTGTCATTTTGACAGGCATTGCATTATTTTTCTTGGCCATGAAAGTCAGTGGATTGGTGGGTACCAATTTGCGCGACAGTTACAATATGACAGCAACTTTTGACAACGTGAATGGTTTAAAACCACGTGCTAAAGTCACCATGAGCGGTGTCACCATTGGTCGTGTTAATGATATTACTTTAGACCCTGTATCGCGTTTGGCTACAGTTGAATTTGAACTGGATGGCAGGTTGACCAGTTTTAATCCTGAACAACTAAAAACAGTGCAAAATTATGCGCTTGAAGAATTGCGTTACAGTGCAGAATACCAAGAGGCAAGCCCTCAGCAACAAAAAGAAATGGAACAACAACTGTTGGGTAACATGAAATCCATCACCAGTATTGATGAAGATGCTTACATAATGGTAGCAACCAATGGTCTATTGGGTGAGAAATATCTCAAAGTGGTTCCAGGTGGTGGTTTGAACTTTGTGAAGCGTGGCGAAAGTATTGCCAACACACAAGGCACCATGGATTTAGAAGATTTAATCAGTAAGTTTATTACTGGCGGTGCAGCGAAAACATCCAACGCAGCGTCAGACGCAGATAAAGATACAGCGACAGCTGAAACAACAGATGCAGAAGTGTCATTTGTTGAGTAATGAAGGAGATTGTCCGTGAAAACACTTTTAAAGCAAACTCTGGCGGTAAGTGTACTTTCAACCATGTTGGCAGGAACTGCATTTGCTGCACCTGCAGAAGCGCCACCAGCTTTTGTGAAAAAAGTTGCCGATAGCTTGATTGCACGTTTAAAAGCAGATCATGCTAAATTGCAGAACAATCCAGCATTGGTTAAAACGATTGTGCGTCAAAACCTTGATCCGTATGTAGATGCGCAAGCATTTACCCGTATTGTGATGGGTACTTATGCGACGAACCAATACAGTTCAGCAGCACAGCGCGCGCAGTTTGAGAAAAACTTCCGTGAAACCTTAATTGAGAATTATGGCACAGCGTTTGCGAAATTTAGCAACCAAAGCTACACCATGCGTCCTTATAAGGCGACCAACAGCAAGAACCCAGTGGTGACCATTGACTTCTTGCATAATGGTGAAAAAATTCCTGTGTCATTCCAGTTGGCAGACAAAGGCAGCCAATGGAAAATCCGTAACATTAACGTGTCGGGTATTGATTTAGGTTTGCAATTCCGTAACCAGTTTGCAGCGAACGTGAAGCGTAATGGCGGCAATATTGATAAAGCCATTGCAACCTTTAAGCCAGATGCAGAAGCTGCTGTTGAAAAGAAAAAATAGGTTAGGTGTGGCGTGATTGAATTATCAAATCAGGAATTATGTGTTTCTGGAAAAATAGATTTCAGTAATGCAAAGCAATATTACCAAAAAGGTCTGCAGTTGATTCGTCAGCAGCAGTTGCCTTTGGTGGTCAATTTGGCGCAGCTAGAACACGGGAGTACTTTAGCTTTGGCCGTTTTGGTGCAATGGTTGCGTCAGACGCCTGAAGCCAAGGGCTTACAGTTTAAAGCGGTTCCTGAAAAAATGATGAAGATCATTCAAGCCTGTCATTTGCAAGATGATTTGCAGCTAATCGTCTAAAACTGAAAAAACCATCAAAAAAGCACCTTCTTGTAAGGTGCTTTTTTATTGCGTTTAGTTTCCCGCTTTATTCAAGTGAGGTAGGCTTGCAAAGCTCTCTAACCCGCTGCTAAAAGGAGAAGAAAGATTGCAAACCTTTCTAACCCGCTTCTAAAAGGAGAGAAAAGATTGCAAACCTCTCCTAAACCTAAAAAGAGAGGGAATAAAAGGCATCAAATCCATTTTTTCCATCTAAAGTAAATTAATGGGCCAATAAAGAAGCCAATTAAAATAATACTGACCACTATAAAACTGGTGGTGCCTTTGGCAAAAGGTAACACGTCGGTGTTCATGCCATAAACACTGGCAACTAGCATCGGTGGCGCTAACATACTCGGCAAAATCGAGAATCGACGAATCGTGTCGTTCTGTTCGGTGTTAATGAAGCCTGAAGTGGTATCGAGCAAGAAGCGCACTTTTTGGAATAAGAAGGCATCGTGTTCGACCAGTGAGCGTACATCTTCACTGAGTTCTCGAATGTCGGCATCGTAAATATGACTACCCAACGCACGCGGACGTGCCAAAAAGGTCAGGACACGACGTAAATCAATCAAACACAATTGCGCTTTTCCAAGCATGTCTTCTAATTGTGCCAGTCGGGTAATCATGTCATCGAGGTCTAAAATTTGCTCACGATGACGGTTATTCAGAACTTCTGTGGAATACTTTTCCAAGTCCTTGTGGATATCTTCTAAGATATCCGCAAGTTCGTCCAGTTTGGCTTCAAGCAAGCCTAAAAGCACCCAAGTCGGGTCTTTATAATCAATTTCGTAGTCGTTACGTCGTGCCCGTGCCCGAAATGCCCGAAATGCCACTAATTTTTCACCGCGTAGGGTAAACAGGTGTTCTTTATGTAAGATAAAGGCAACGGTTTGCACTGTGGCTAAAATACTGGAATTGTCTTCAGTTTCACCATCGACTTGATAGTTTTTATTTTTAGTTAAAAAATAGGTACTAATGTGTAAAATACCGTCATCATCACGGTAGAATCGCGCTGAAGATGAAATATCTTCCAAAGATTTTAAGGTTGGTAAATTTTGTGAGTATGCGTCTAGTACCCATTGCTGTTCTTCTTGTGAAGGGGCAATCAGGTCAATCCAGACCAGATCTGGATGCAAATCAAAACCACCGTTAATGGTGGCATCTTCCAGACTACCGCGCTCTGTGGCATAAAAGGCTTCAAGCATTCGTCTTTTCTCCTTGCGCAGTATGGGTTTTGTGGATGGGTGTATTTTAGACAAGGATCTTACTAAATACACTGCTCAGAATGCTATTTTATTTAAAAATCTCCCTGAAGTTTAATTTTATGGCATGACAGCCAGATAACATGGTGAAAAAATGATGTCGTCAATTGCTATTTTCTGTGGTTCTGCCCCAGGAAAAGATTCAGTTTTTGTTGAAAATGCACGAAAAGTGGGTGAAACATTGGCTGCACAAGGCAAAACTTTAATTTATGGCGGTGGACGCTCAGGCTTAATGGGTGTGGTGGCAGATAGTACTTTGGCCGCAGGTGGGCGTGCAATTGGTGTCATGCCTGAAAGTTTGGCAGAGCATGAATTGGCGCATCCGCATTTGACCGAATTACACATCGTAGAAAACATGCATGCCCGCAAAATAAAAATGTCAGAATTAGCCGAGGGCTTTATTGCTTTGCCGGGTGGTTCTGGAACTTTAGAAGAAATTTTTGAGCAATGGACGTGGGCACAATTAGGAATTCACTCAAAACCCTGTGCCTTTTTTAATGTAGCTGGCTTTTATGATGATTTGCTGAAGTTTTTAAGACAGACCTCTGAAAAAGGTTTTACTCAGCCACGTTTTTGTGAGGCATTGATTGTATCGAATTGTATTGACAATATTTTGCAGCAATTTGAACAATACCGTGTTCCTGAAATGAAATGGGAAGTGCCTGAGCTAGAGTGGGTGCAGCAGGAACTGGCGAAATAAAATGGCTGAGATCAACAACATCATTACCGTTGCAGCTGCAATTATTTTAAATGTCAAACAGCAGTTATTGGTGGTGCGTAAACAGCATACCGCGTGTTTTATGCAGGTCGGTGGCAAATTAGAACCCAATGAAGCGCCTGAAACGACCATGTTGCGAGAAATTGCCGAAGAAATTGGCTGTCAGGCGCAAATTCAACAATTTATTGGACGCTATGAAACAGCAACAGCCAATGAACCTGACTGTCGTTTGGTCAGTTATGTGTATTGGGTGCAGCTAGATCAGGCACCAAAAATTGCTGCTGAAATTGCCGAAATGAAGTGGGTAGATTTGGATGATCAAGATACTTTGTTGGCACCGCTGACCCGTGAAGTGGTGATGCCGTGGTTAAAACAATATTTACAACAAAATTAAGAGCAGTTGATCATTCTTCTATATTTTAAGTTCAACTTTTTAATGCGTTGAGCATATTCAACCGAATAGTTTTTTTATTCAGCACTGGCCAGACAAACCGCCTCGACTTTTTGACAGCCGAGCTTGAGCAACTGCTGTTTGAGTGCATGAATTGAACTGCCCGTCGTGACCACATCATCCACAATTAAAACCCGACGAAAACGGATTTTAGGCGCATTCTGAATTTGAAATTGCTGTTGGATGTCTTCCAATCGTTCTAAGCGACTTAAGCCTTTTTGCGCGTGCTGTTGTAAGCGGGTCACAGGTTGCCAAATCGGGACATTTAAATGCCGCGCTAGTCCTTTTGCTAACAATAAAGATTGATTGTAGCCGCGTTCAGTCAAGCGGGCAGTGGAAATTGGCATCGGTACAATGGCTTGGATTTTAGGATAAGACAGTTGTTTTAGCGCGCCTACTAAAAGCAGTTGGTAATGTAACTGCTGTTCATATTTAAATTGTTGAATGATGCGATTAATTGGATAGTGATAATCAAAAGTGACTTGAATCTGCATTTCTTGTCGTTGTACCGCTTGGCTACGCCACGGCAATTGTTGCCAACAGGTTTGACAGACCGAATGTTGCCATTGCGTGTCGCTATGGCAGAGCTGACACGGTTGCAGTTGGCACAGCCATTGTATGCCGCATTGTAGTAGATTGATCGGCTGAGTCATCTTAGGACTGCAATCCGTTTAAACATAGGCATAACGTGGTGCCTCAGGCAGCCAGCGTTTTAGCAAAGCTTCGGCATGTGTAGGATAATCGTTTAAAATTTGCTGTGCCACATGATGCGCCTGTGCCAACAAATGATCATCCCGTTCTAATTTAGCCACCCGAAAGCCCATATCTCCCGTTTGTTTGGTTCCCAAGAGTTCACCTGGGCCGCGCAGTTCTAAATCTTTTTCTGCAATCACAAAACCATCGTTGGTTTCCCGCATAATCCGCAAGCGTTCTTGTCCATTTTGCGAAAGTGGATTTTTATACAACAGGGCACAAAAACTGGCTTTGGCACCCCGTCCGACTCGTCCACGTAGCTGATGTAGCTGTGAAAGTCCTAAACGCTCGGCATTTTCGATCACCATAATTGAAGCATTCGGTACATCGACCCCGACCTCAATTACTGTGGTGGCAATCAGCAACTGTAATTGATTGTCTTTAAATTGCTGCATGACGGCTTGTTTTTCATCGGCTTTCATTTTGCCGTGTACCAGCCCAATATTCAGTTCAGGAAAGCGTTCTTTAATTTCAGCAAAAGTCGCCTCGGCAGCTTGCGCATCTAAGGTTTCCGACTGTTCCACCAAGGTACAGACCCAATAGGCTTGTTTGCCTTCGGCACAATTGCTGGCAATGCGTTGTAAGACTTCTTCACGCCGATCTAGCGGAATAGTCACCGTTTGAATAGGTGTACGTCCTGGCGGTAGTTCATCAATCACCGAAGTGTCCAAATCGCCATAGGCGGACATGGCTAAAGTTCGCGGAATAGGCGTTGCAGTCATCACCAATTGATGCGGTGTAGTGTGATTGGCACCTTTATTGCGCAAAGCCAGACGTTGATCGACCCCAAAACGGTGTTGTTCATCAATAATCACCAAACCTAATTTGGCAAATTGCACATTGTCCTGAAATAACGCATGTGTCCCAACCACCAAATTGGCGCTACCATCTTGAATGCTCAGTTCAGCCGCTGCGCGTGCTTTGCCTTTTTGTTTGCCAGACAACCATGCCACTGTTAAGCCCAATGGTTCAAACCATTTTTGAAAGTTCAGATAATGTTGTTCTGCCAAAATTTCAGTGGGTGCCATCAGCGCGACTTGCCAACCTTCTTCTAGCGCATGACACGCTGCGACTGCAGCGACCAGCGTTTTACCTGCACCTACATCACCTTGTACCAAGCGCAGCATGGGTTTATTACGCTGCAAATCCTGCATGACTTCTTGCGAAACCCGTTGCTGTGCGCCTGTCATTTGAAATGGCATGTTGCCGAGTAACGCAGGCGCTAGTTTTTGACTTGGGGAAAAGGCAGGTGAGGCAATTTGCTGAATATAAGCCCGTCGGGTCAGTAAACTGACTTGATGCGCCACCAATTCTTCAAAAATCAGGCGTTGCTGTGCAGGGTGAGAGCCTTGTGCCAATTGCAGCATATTGGCATTTAAAGGTGGATGATGAATATAATCCAACGCCTGTTTGAGTGCATAGCCATTGGTCATTTTTTCAGGCAGGAGTTCAGGCAAATCATCACTATGCTGTGTCAAGGCCTGTTTGACGTATTCACGTAATTTGGCTTGGGTCAGCCCATCGGTGCTTGGGTAAATGGCAGTCAGTTGGGTTTTAGGCAGTGGGGTATGTTCAGTAATCAGTTGTAATTCGGGGTGATACATTTCCAGACCACGCGCCCCAACCCGTACTTCGCCAAATACTCTTAAACGATTGCCGAGTTTGGCACGATCTGTAATACCTTTATAAATATGATAAAAACGTAAGGTGATTTTTCCAAATTCATCTTCTAAATTGACCGCCATCGACTTGCGTTTACCCGGTGGAAAATCGACCCCTTTAACCACACCTTCGAGTAAATAGCTGCGCCCCACGTTTAATTGGTTCATGGGAATGATCGTGCTACGATCTTCATAGTCACGCGGTAGATGAAACAGCAAGTCATCTGTGGTGAAAATATTTAGTTTTTCGAGTAATGCAGCAGAGGCAGAGCCTACCCCTTGCAACTGATGGACTGCAGCCATGTCCCCTCAACTTCAAATGCTATGATTAGGTGCTGAATGCATATTCTATTTATTGGTTATGGTAAAACATCGCAGCGTGTTGCAAAACAACTATTTACGCTCGGTCATCAAATTACCACAATTAGCCGCAGTCCGAAAACAGATCCTGATATGACGCATCTGCTTCAAGATATTCAACAGCTCGATTTATCACAGACTCAACCTGTTGATGCCGTTTATGTATTACTTGCACCATCTCGGAATACGGTTTTGAGTTCTGTAGAAGCGTATCAACAGACTTATGTAGATTCTGTGCAGCCGATTGTCGCTGCATTAAAAGATCATCCTGTAAAGCGAATTATTGTGGTGTCATCTACACGGGTTTATGGCGAAAACGCAGGTGAATGTATTGATGATGATACTGTGCCTAAGCCGAATGATGTACAAGGGCAGTTGTTGTTGCAGATGGAACACTTGTGGCAACAGGCTTATCCTGAACAATGTGTGATCGTACGTCCTTCGGGTATTTATGGCACTTCGACTGCACGCATGCTCAAACTTGCGGAAAGCACACAAAGTTACCCAAATATACATTGGTCAAACCGAATTCATATTGATGATTTGGCAAGTTTTTTGGCACATTTGCTTCACGTGGAACATCCTGAACCAGTTTATATTTGCAGCAATAACCAAGCTCAGCCTTTGCATGAAATGATTTTAAAGATTCAGCGTGAATTCAATTTACCTGAGTTGGTGTTGGAAAGTGAGAGAGAAACAGGGAAGCGGATTTTTGCTACGCGCATGGAGAAAACAGGATTTCAGCGCAAACATGAGGATTATTTTGATCATCTAAGAATTACGCAAAGTGATTCACCTGAAATCGGAGAATAAAAGTTCTCTTGCTAGGAAAGGGCTAGCGAGAGGTGATTTTTAAAATCTCAAATATTGAGCTTTTATTCACCCTCATCCCCAACTTTCTGCCTGAGCCATTTATGGCGTAAGAGAAGAAGCTTAAAAATTACTTCTTCTTACGTTTCAAGCGTTTTTTTGCTTGTTGTGCAGCAAGTGCTTCTAACGCCTCACGCAATTCTTCATCGCTAAAGGTGGTGATGTGTTGCAGCATCTGTAAAGTCACATCATCCAACACCAAATTGGCGTATTGTGCGACGTTTTTAAAGTTATCATCAAACACAATCGCATTGTCACTGTTGGTGCTGATATAACCTTGCTGAGTTAAGACTTTAATAAAGCTTTGGAACAAGGCTTTGTCAAAGAATTCAGGTGAGTTGAATTCATACAGCACCGACAAACGCTGACCGACCAAATGGCTGAGTTCTTCGACCTGACGTGCCGAAATATTGCCTGAGCCGCGTTGTGTAATCAGCGCCAGTGTCATGTAATAACGCTCTAAACTCTGCATTACAGGTGCAGCCAATACTACCAATTGGTTATGGTCTTCACTATTTGGTGCAGGTGAAATTAAGTTGCCTTCCGCATCTTCAGAAATCAATTTGGCCTGAATTAACGCTTCTACATAGGCACAAATCCGTTCTTTGAGTTCCTGATCTTGCCATTTCAAGAACAACTCAGCTTTCAGGAACGGATATAAAGTACGAATGACGTTGATTAAATCACCACGACGAATCGAACCATTATGTTTCACCAATGCTGCAATTAAAGATGGTAAGACAAAGGCATGCAAAATATTGTTGCGGAAGTAGGTGAGTAACACCGCCTGATGGTCTTCAATCGCGATAATATCGCCCAAAACGTGCTGCACTCGTTTAATCAGTTTGAGTTTTAAGCCGTAGGCAATAATTTCTTTACCTGATAATGGTGTGACTTGAGTGCGCTCATCATAAGGCAGGGCAGTGAGCAGATTACGGTAAGTGTCTAACTGCTTCACACAAATTTCTTCATCCAAGGTATGTTTTGGTGTTGCCAGTAAAATCAGCGATAACAAAGATACCGGGTTAATTACCGCAGCACGGTTAATGTTTTCCAAAATCGCATGTGCCGAAGTATTCACTGCATCTGACACTTGTGGTGGAATAGGATCATCATTTTTTTCAATGCTGATGTGTTCGGCATCGTGTTGTTTTAGAACATCATCTAAAAACACAGGTTCGCCAAAATTGACATGCACCTTGCCAAAAATCCGTTCAATCTTGCGAATGGTTTTTAAAATGCCCATTAGCGATTCAGATTCTTTTGGCTTGCCTTGCATTTCACCGACATAGGTTGAACCTTCCATCAGGCGTTCATAACCAATATAAGTTGGCACAAAAGCAATCGGTTTAGCACGACCACGCAAATGACTGTGAATGGTCATGGCGAGCATGCCTGTTTTTGGTGGCAACAAGCGGCCTGTACGTGAACGTCCACCTTCAATAAAGTATTCAAGCGGCGTGTTACGCGACAAAATACTGAATAAATATTCTTTAAAGACGGTTGTGTATAAGCCGTTGCCACGGAAAGTACGACGGATAAAAAACGCACCGCCACCACGAAGCAATTGACCTACAAATGGCATATTCAGGTTATCGCCCGCAGCAATGTACGGCACCATCATGCCGCGTTTGTAAATCACATAAGACAGCAATAAATAGTCGATATGACTGCGGTGACATGGGGTATAGATAATTTCATAGTCTTTGGCCAGTTCGCGCACGGTACTAAAATTATGCACTTCCACGCCATCGTACAATTGTGTCCATAAGCGGGTCAGTGCCATATCGGCAAAGCGTACCGCTGCATGAGAGTAGTCCGACACGATTTCATTTAAATAACCAATCGCACGACGCTCGGCTTCAATCACGCTAATTTTACTGCGTAAACTTTCACGACGAATGGCATCTTGCACATCGGGAGATTTAATCAGACTGAGCATGACATTGCGGCGGTCAGACAAGTCTGGGCCAAGTACGACTTCACGTTGTCCATCTAAGTAATTATTTAGAGTGTTAACAATAAAGGTCGCAGGCGACAGGTTCGGATGCTCAGTTTTGGCATGTTCAATTAAAGCGCGTAATGATTGTGGCTCGTGAAATTCCAAATAAGACTGACGACCATGCACCCCAATATTCATTAACTGCTTGACTGTGCCAGGCGTTGCCCACGTATCGGTAAACAGTAGTTTAAACCACGAATCCTCTTTGTCTGGAGAACGTCCCCACAACACGGTCACAGGTACCAATTCAATATCAAGTTCTGGGTGTTGTTCTAATTGTTCAATTAAACGTAACAAGCGTGGCGGAAAAGCATAAGGTGGTAGATTGAGTAGGTTGTTCTCATCGTGATGCTGTAAAAACAGAATCGAGGCTTTTTCTTTATGTGAACCCATCACCAATGGATCAAGCGCAGGCGTGAGTTTTAAGCGACGTGTTTCGCCATCGACCACCAAGGCATTGCTGCGTGAGTGATTTTGCAATACGTAGCAAGTTATCTTGGTGCGAGTGGCATTTGAGTCTACACTTTGCGCATCCTTGACAGGGACTTCACCCAAAACATGCGGTGTCACCACAAGGTCAAGCAGCTTACCAGAAAGCTGACGATACATTTGACCAAAACCACGCTTGGACATATTCACTCCTACTTCATCACCTAAGTCCCTAGCCAGTAGGGAATTTATTTTGCGTCATTGTATCTAATAATCGCGCTGCATTTTTAGATAATTTGCATGAATATTGTTAGATTTTATCGTTGAAAATCGTATTTTTAGCAAAATTGATCGGCTAAGTTGTGACACAGCGGTCAGTCTTTGATGGGTAAAAGATGCAGAATCTATGGCAAAATAGCAGGCTTAAAATAGTCAGTTTATTTTGACGATTTATTTTTTCATCGACTTCGATCCCGCATCCCCAATTTCCGCCATACATAGGTTAGTTATGAACGCACTCACACAAGAGCTGGTTGAACTTCTTTGTTTAGAAAAGTTAGAAGAAAATATCTACCGAGGTATCAGTCGTAACTTGGTGGGTAAACGTGTTTTTGGTGGACAGGTTTTGGGACAGGCTTTACGTGCTGCATCTTATACCACTGATCGTCCTGCGCACTCATTGCATGCCTATTTCTTGTTTGGTGGCGATGTCAACGCACCTATTATTTATGAAGTTGACCGTTTGCGTGATGGTAAAAGTTTTTCTAGCCGTCAAGTACGTGCCATTCAGCATGGGCGTACCATTTTTACTGCGATGGTGTCCTTTGCGCCGTTGGAAGACGGTCTGAATTATCAAATTTCAGAGCCAAACTATCCTGCAGCAGAAGCTTTAAAAAACGAAGCGGAACTCAAACAGCATATTGTCGAGTTTGTACCTGAAAATGTGCGTGCCAGTTTTATGCGTGATCGCTTGGTGGAGATTCGCCCGATTAATCCGAGCAATCCATTTTTACCGCAGCCTGAAGAACCTGCTTATGCACACTACATTCGTACCCATGACAGCATTTCACCAGAGGTGGATGAAGTGTCTTTGCATCAGGCAATTGCGGCATTTTATTCAGACTTCACGTTAATGACCACAGCACTGCGTCCGCATGGTTTGAGCTATTTATCACCAAGTTTGCAGTGTGCCAGTATTGACCATGCCATGTATTTCCATAAACCGTTCCGTGTGGATGACTGGATGCTGTACGACATGGAAGCCACCATTAGCACTAGTTCGCGTGGTTTGAACTTTGGGCGCATGTGGCAAAATGGTGAATTGGTGTGTAGCACCAGTCAGGAAGGCTTGATTCGTTTACGTGAAATCGAAACGCAATAAAATATAGCCTTTAAAATCTACATTCATCAGCCGACATTCATGTCGGCTTTTTTACATCCTGAAGCACGATCTGAACCTAATCAAAGTGCGCTAGAAAAATAATACTCGATTCAATTTCAGCCACATGGCATAGTCCACACATCACATTAAAAAACTCAATTGCGTATGAGCCTCAATACACAAATTCTAATTGCCGCAATTTTGGGTGTGGTGTTTGGTTTTATTCTGAATCTATTTCCAGACAGCACATTTTTTAGCGCCAGTTTGTATGGCATTGGTTTAATGAGCAGTATTTTTATTGGTTTACTGAAAATGCTGCTGATCCCACTAATTTTTAGCTCAATTGTGGTCGGTGTGTCGAACTTACAGGCTATAGGGCAATTGAGTCGAGTCTGGAAAATTACGTTGGCGTGTTGTGTCACCACCACGACTTTGGCTTTAATTTTAGGTTTGGCGTGTGCGCATTTATTTGCAGTGGGTAAAGGCGTAGATATTGTGATGTTTCAAGATGCTATGGCGCAGCATCAAAGCCCAGACACGCTTACGCCGTCTTCGTTTTTTACCAATTTCATTCAAAACACCTTAATCAATCCGTTTAAAGCTTTTGCCGAGGGTAATGTTTTGGCAGTGGTGATATTTGCCTTATTGGTGGGTGTGGCGCTGGTCAAAGGCGGGGAGCACTTTAAAACGGTACGTAAACTAAGTCAGCAATTTTTTGAAATTATGATGTTGATGATTGGCTGGGTAATGAAACTGGCACCTTTGGGGATTTTTGCTTTATTGGCTAAGTTGGTTGCAACCGAAGATATTTCAGTCCTGAGTCGTTTGGCAGAGTTTGCTGCAGTGGTCACGGGCACCACGATTTTTCATGGTGTGGTGGTCTTGCCTTTGCTGTTGTGGATATTTGGCAAAATGGATCCGATCACCTTTTTTAAAGGCACACGTGCTGCCTTAATTACGGCTTTTGCCACCAGTTCCAGTTCTGCCACTATGCCACTTTCGATGAAATGTGCGCAGGAAAATTTAGGTGTGCGTCCGCAAACTGCAGGCTTTGTGATCCCGTTAGGTACACAACTGAATATGGATGGAACGGCATTGTATGAAGCTGCAGCGGCTTTGTTTGTTGCCAATTTAATGGGGCTGGATTTAAGTTTAGGACAGCAATTAATTGTCTGTGCCACAGCCATGATCGCTTCTTTGGGCGCGCCTGGTATTCCAAGCGCAGGTATGGTGACGATGATTATGGTATTACAATCGGTGGGCTTGCCTGCAGAAGCGATTGCGATTTTATTGCCGATCGACCGTTTGTTGGATACTGTGCGTACTGTGGTCAATGTGCAGGGCGATATGATGATTAGTGTGGTGGTCGATCGGCATACTCGTGATGACCCTGCACTGCATTCCTGATAATGGGTTTAAAATCGAATCAAGTTTTCAGCATCATCCTGTTTTATTGTGCTATGTAAAGACATGAGCCAAAGCAGATTAATCCCAACATGGGCTGTAGGCCACTTCCCAAATATGACCATCTAAGTCCTGAAAATAACCTGCATAACCGCCGTAAAAGGTGCTCTGTGCAGGTTTTAAAATTTTCGCACCTGCATTTTTTGCTTGTTTCAATACCTGATCGACCTCGAGTGGGCTATGTACATTATGTCCTAAAGTGATTTGTGCAGCACTGCTGGCTGTACCTGTTAAGCCTGTATCTTGTTGTAAACTTTGTTTAGACCATAAAGTCAGTTTTAAGCCTGCTTGCAGTTCAAAAAAGACCACCGCACCTGGTTCAAATTCCTGTCCAATAATGCCTTCAGTTACAAGTCCTAAGCCGTCGCGGTAAAAGTCGAGTGCACGTTGTAAATCTTCTACCGCTAAGGTAATCACTGAAATGTGTGCTTGCATGTTTGATCTCCTTATCGCATGTAATTGTTTAATGTCTAATTGTTATGATCTTGACAGTAGGGCATTTCTGGCTGCGTTGTAAAGTGCAACTTTGGTGGTGAGAGAGATTGTGATTACGGCGTAAAACTGAAAGTGGACATACAAATAAAAAGTCCTATTCGAGATTGAACGAATAGGACTTTATGTTATCGACCAATAGTCAGTAATTTAACGGACTATTTGGTTTTGGTATCAGATGTGGCTGGATCGTCTATATCTAAAGATTCAGGCTGATCAACATCAACATCAACATCAACATCAACATCAACATCATCGCCAGTCGCTTCTGGAATGCTGTCTAAATCAAATTGATGCGCTTGTTCTAAGGTGAAGTTCAAACGACCGCCCATCACACTCGCAAGCTCTTCCAAACCTTGTTTGTTGAGTGATGAAAATAATTGAATCGAGAAATCTAGTTTCATCTTTTTCAACTGCTGTTTGACTTCAAGCAATACTTTATTGGCAGGGCCGCGGTTGAGTTTGTCCGATTTGGTGAGCAATACATGCACGAACAATTTACGTGAATATGCCCACTCCAGCATCATCACATCAAAGTGCTGTAAGGGATGGCGAATATCCATCAGTAACACCAAGCCTTGTAAACTTTTACGATGAATCAAATAATTTTCGAGTTCTTTTTGCCACACAATTTTCATGGCTTCAGGTACGGCTGCATAACCATAACCGGGTAAATCGACCAAACGCTGTTCGGGGTTGCCCAAACTAAAGAAGTTGATCATTTGAGTACGACCCGGTTTTTTAGAAGCACGTGCCAATTGTTTTTGATTGGTTAAAGCATTAATTGCACTGGACTTACCTGCGTTGGAGCGTCCTGCAAAAGCCACTTCGTAGCCAGTATCTTCTACACATAAATTCAGTTTAGGCGCACTCATTAAAAACTCGGCTTTACGCAGCCAGTTTAAGGCGCGAACAGAGTATTCAGTAATGGCAGGGTCTACTTTTTTCTCGTAGCTAATTTTCTGCCGTGGCTGTGCTGCTGCCTTACTGTTTTTCGATTTTCCTCTGCTATGGTGCATAACTTAACTTCAATTCATGGTCTACAAACAGGCATTATAAAGCAAGTCATACAGGCAAGCGACCTTTGCGCCCTGAATGCCCGAAAAAAGCAACATCTAGGATGATATTGCTTTGACCGTTTAAGTTACTTTAAAGATGAATCAGCGGGATTGGAGATTGTGTACTGAACTGTAAATTGGGTACAGGCTGTAGCACTTCACCCAAGCTGTATTGATCTAAGCTTTGATAAAACTGTTCCATTGCCTGATTGAGAATGCCTTTTAGTCCACATTGCGCACGCAGCACGCAGGGCGGGGTATTACACTCTACAATTTGATTTTCACCTTGCAGGATTCTCACCACATGACCTAAACGCAAAGGCAATGCTTCAGGATGCAAGCGAATCCCGCCACCTTTACCACGAGTGGTAATTAGCCATCCTTGCTTACCCATAAAGTGAACGATTTTTACCAGATGGTTCTGGGAAACATGCAAATCCTGTGCAATTTCCGCAATGGTATAGGGTACATCTCGAGGACGCGAGATATACATTAAAATACGCAGCGCATAGTCGGTGAATTTATTTAATTGCATGATCGCACAGATGTTTTTTTAAATACAAATAAATTAAGGCTAGTCTAGCATAACTAGACTAGCCTTACCTATTAGCTTTTAACGCTTTAGATTAGTGGCGAACACCACCTGTACCAAACGCTTCGCTATGGATTTGCTCATCTTTGATGCCACGCGCAAGTAAAGCTTTGCGCTGTTCTGCCATGAATGGCATTGGACCACATAAGTAGTAATCTGCATCGGCTGGTAACAGCGCTGCATCTACAGTGCTGAGGTCTAAACGACCAGCAACATCGTAATCTTGACCCAGTACATCACCTTCGTTCGGGAACTCATACGCAGTCAACGTATGAATACGTGGACATTTCGCAGTTAAGTCTTGAAGATGCTGTTTCATCGCATGCACTTGTTTGCTACGACATGCGTGAATGAATGTCACAGGTTGTGGTACATCTAAAGTCACTAATTGATTCAACATCGCAATCATTGGTGTTAAGCCTACGCCACCACTAATGAAGACATTACGTTTGTTGCTGTCGATGAGGAAGAAGTTACCTGTTGGTGCAGATACTTCAACTTCAGAACCTTCTGGTAATTGGTGCAATACGTTCGATACCCAACCTGCAACTTTATCTGCACCATTGCCTGGCTCACGTTTTACAGAAATGCGTAAGTAATCTTGTTGTGGGCTAGTCGATAGTGTGTATTGACGTGGTTGCTTCAAGCCAAGTTCAGGAACAAATACACGTACTGAAATATATTGACCTGCTTCGTATTTTGGTAAATCGCCGCCATCTACTGGCTCAAAGTAGATTGAAGTGATTTCGTCACTTTCTACAACTTTCTTGGCAATTTTGAAATTACGCCAGCCTAACCAGCTGCCTTTAGTTTGTTCGTGTTGTTCGTAGATTGCACGTTCAGCATTAATAAACACTTCTGCTAACTGACCATAAGCAGCTGCCCATGCATCAATTAGAGGATCTTCCATTGAAATATTTAATACTTCGCTAATAGAGTGAAGTAGGTTTTCGCCCACAATATTATAGTCAGGTGCTTGAATGTTTAAGCTCACGTGTTTGTGGGCAATCAATTCAATCACAGGCGCAAGCACAGAAGGATCTTCAATGTTTTCAGCATAAGCCAATACAGCACCTGCAAGCGCTTGAGCCTGCGCACCACTACGTTGGTGACCCATGTTAAAGGTTTCTTTTAGATCAGGATTATTCCCCAACATGCGGTTATAGAAATAACCAGTCAGTGCGACACCATTTTCACGGAGTACAGGAACAGTTGCTTTTACAAGGTCAATTTGCTGTGGAGTCATGTTCGATCTCTCATGGCTGTTATTTATAAGATGTATTCAAAATACATCTTATAAATAAGGATTGCAAACATTTTTTTGTGAAACCTTAAAAAAAATATGGATTATAAAAATATCCCATTATTTTTAAAGTTTTTATGGGGTTTGTAGATGTGACAGCGAGAGGTTTGTAAGTGTTCATTTAGGTTTTGGATGGTGCATCCATGAATGAAATCTATACAAACCTCATCGTTTATAACATGCTATTTCTTACCAAATAATGACCCTAACAAACCTCGTACAATTTTCTGCCCTGTAGAACCGCCTAAGCTGCGTGCTGCGCTTTTGGCAAAGGTACCCACAATATCCTGAGTCAGTTTTTCACGCTGTTTGGCAGCGCGTTCTGCTTCTTTTTGCTGTTCGCGGGCTAGACGTTCTTGCTCGCGCGCTTGTTGTTTGGCCAGTGCCTCGGCCTCTTTAGCCTCTTGCTTGGCGCGAGCTTCAGCTTCTTTGGCTTCAATTTTAGCTTGTTCTGCTGCTGCCGTTTGTTGCTGACGTTGTTCAACTTTTTGTTGCAGCATTTCATAAGCACTTTCACGATCTAGCTGCTGCTCATAAACACCTGCAATAACACTTTGGCTGATACAGGCTTGACGTTCTTCTGTGCTAATTGGGCTAAACGATGAGTAGGGTGGCATTACCCAAGCACGTTCTACAATTTGTGGTGTGCCTTGTTCATCTAAGCAACTAATTAAGGCTTCACCTACCGCAAGTTCGGTAATGGCTTGTTCAACTTTAAAGTCTGGGTTGGCACGGAATGTATCTGCGGCAGTTTTTACTGCTTTTTGGTCTTTGGGTGTAAAAGCACGTAAGGCATGCTGAACACGGTTACCCAATTGTCCCAATACGCTTTCAGGCAAGTCCAGCGGGTTTTGGGTCACAAAATAAATCCCCACGCCTTTAGAGCGAATTAAGCGTACCACTTGTTCAATTTTTTCTTGTAGCGCGCTGCTGGCATTGTCAAATAACAAGTGTGCTTCATCAAAAAAGAACACCAGTTTTGGCTTGTCCATATCGCCCACTTCAGGCAATTGTTCAAACAGTTCTGATAACATCCATAATAAAAAGGTGGCGTACAGTTTTGGCGTGTTCATGAGTTTGTCTGCAGCCAAAACATTAATATTGCCGCGTCCCTGACTGTCAGTTTGAATAAAATCCAAAATATCCAAACTTGGTTCACCAAAGAATTTATCACCGCCCTGATCGGCTAAAGCCAGTAAATTACGCTGAATCGCACCCAAACTGGCCGGAGAAAGATTGCCATACTCGGCTTTAAATTCACTGGCATGCTCGCTGACATAGGTCAGCATGGCTTTTAAGTCCTTAAAATCAATCAGCAATAAGCCCTGATCATCGGCAATACGGAATACCGCAGACAACACGCCTTCTTGGGTATCATTCAAGTTCAGCATTTGCGCCAATAATAACGGGCCAATTTCAGAAATGGTGGTACGAATTGGATGACCCTGTTCGGCAAATAAATCCCAAAACACCACAGGAGATGCTGCAAACGGAATGCTTTCGATACCTAAGCTCTGAATACGTGCATCGAACTTTGGACTGATGCTACCTGCTTTGGCTAGACTGGAAACATCGCCTTTGGCATCGGCCAGAAAGACTGGGACACCAATGCGGGAAAAACTTTCTGCCAGTACCTTTAATGTTACGGTCTTGCCGGTACCTGTTGCCCCAGCAATCAGGCCATGACGGTTGGCAAGCTGAGAATGCAGCACGATATCCTGTGTGGTATCGGCGGTTTTTTTAGCAATAACGATTGGTGTATTCATTGACTTGAAAACCTCTATATAAATTTTTGTCTTTTGGAATACTTAAATTTCCCTTATGCACGGATTCGTGATTTAAGCCTCTTTTTTGGTTTATTGTGTTACATGTTAAGGTATTTTTACTTTATTGTTGAAATTGTATCCATTTTTTTTGTAATATTCACCATTCATTTTATTTTTAATAACATTATGAAAAATAAAATTTTAATTTAATAGCTTTTATTAAATAGTTTGAAAACGGTTAGAGGGTATAAATGAAACTTAACAAACAATTATTAGCAATGTTAGTGGGAACATCTGTATTTTTAACGGCATGTGGTGGTGATTCAGATAGCTCAATATCTACAAAGCCTACTGATCCAGTTCCACCAGAACAGCCAGACGAAACGCTTACTACTATTCAAGATGTTGCAACTGTAGTAAGTGAAAAGGCAAATATTGCAGTTTTTGGTGCAGTGAATCCTAAATATTTTACAGAGACAGCATTAACATCAGGTCGGACTGTTTTATTGTTAGATGATAATGTGACAAAAGCAGCTGGATTTGCTTCACAGGTTGATTTAACTGCTTCATCGGCACAGAATCAAGCGAAAGTGAGATCCGTTGTATTAAATCAAAATTTAGATGAATTTAGTAAATTCTATTTAGCTGCATTTACTGATGCTCTTATCCAGCAAAATGCAAAAGTCAATATTTTAACTAATCGTGTATCTACGAATGCTCAAGGTGAAGTGGTTAATGTAATCTTGGATATTGATTTTTCTAATGCCAATGAACTGACTAAAGTTCGTGATCTGTTGTTATCTGTATTAAATTCAAATTCATCTGTTACTACTCCTGTAGCCGTACAAGCAAGTGATAAAAAATTACGTCTCAATCTATCTTTTTGGCTTGCAAACCAATTAGGTTATATTTGGGGAAATACTTACGTAGCGAGTAATAGTGATCAAGTTAACCAAGTATATGGTGATTTGAATATTGCTAGTGCTTTAAGTAGCAATGCGGTTATTGAGGTGGCTACAGTAAAAGAAACTTTTACTCAAACAACACAATCTGCAAATGCGGTTGACATTTTATGGAATATTGATTCTTCAGGTTCAATGTCTGAAGAACAGCGTAACTTGGCTAATGGTGCTGCACAGTTCTTTAAATCATTGAATCAAGCAGGTGTAGATTATCGTTTAGCAGTGAATACGCAGGATGCGTACGCATGTAAGTCGCTTAGAACTTTAAAAGATAAAACGACTAATTTTATTGATAGAAATACACCTGATGCAGAGCAAGAGTGGGCAACCTTGGCTCAACCTGGAACTTATGGTTCAGCTACTGAAACAGGTTTTTACTGCGTTCGTGAAGCAGATTTGACTGGTTTTGACCGTCCAAACGTGAAGAATTTAGTGGTGTTTGTTTCAGATGAGCCTGAAAATGAAACATATTGGCAGTCCAGCCCAGTATATAGTAACTATACACGACGAGATTTTAATGATTATAAAAATTATTTCTTGTCTACAAACACTACCTACTTTTCGATTGTAGGTACATCTGATCATATTCGTCCAACTTTTGCAGATCCTACAATTTCTTGGAGTACACCAGGATTCGAATGTAATGGTCAAGGTGGATCAGCAGAGGGCGGTGGTCATTTTAAAGAGATTGCACGGTTGACTGGTGGGGCTTCTGCTTCAATTTGTGCGGATGCCACAAGCTGGAATGTAGTATTTGATGACATTATTCGTGTAGCAACCGGTCTTGCAAGTCAGTTTAGTTTAAAACAGGTACCAGTACCTTCAACTGTTAAAGTGACAGTAAATGGTCAAAATGTTGCGCGTGATACAACACATCGACAAGGCTTTGATCTAGTTTATAGTAATTCTGGCGTAAGTTTAGTGTTCTATGGAACAGCTTTACCAAAAGCAGGTGAGACTGTTTCAGTAAGCTATGATTACTTTAAGTAAAGCGAAACAATAATGTAAAAAATTGGGCAAATTGCCCAATTTTTTATGTCGATATTTAAGCTAAGACTTTTAAAGCTTGTTGAATATCCTGAATCAGATCTTCCGGATGTTCCAGACCAATACAGAAACGAACCAGAAAACCCTCCTTCAAATGTGAATGTTCAAGCACACGCATTTCTTTTAAGTTATATAGCATGACCAGACTGACAGGACCACCCCAGCTAAAGCCAAGCTTAAACAGTTTTAAGCTGTCACAGAAATTGCGAATATCTTGCAACTTGTAGTTATTGTCAAAAATCACGCTGACCAAACCTGCGCTGTGTCCATCGCGGCAAATTTCTTTCCAATACGCATGCCCCGCAGATGTGGCATCGGCAGGGTGCAACACCTGAGCAAATTGTGGTTGTAGTTTCAGCCAGTTGAGTAATTCAATTGTGCTTTTTGCTTGGTGCTCATAACGTAGTTGCATCGAAGCCAAACTGCGTTGTACTTGCGCGACATCATCCCCCGATACGCAAATACCTTGAATGGCATGCATACGAAACAGTTGATGATGTAAGTGTTGATCACGGGTCACGACAGACCCCATTAAAATGTCACCACCACCACTTGGGTATTTGGTCAGGGCATGCACGGTCATATCGACACTTAAATGTTCATTGCCAAAATCAAAAGCATTAAAGGCAAGACCTGCACCCCAGGTATTGTCCAGTGCAGTCAGAATGTTATGGGCTTGGGCTTTTTTTACCAGACCAATTAAGTCCGGAAACTCCAGTGTCACCGAACCAGCCGCTTCGAGCCATAACAGTTTGGCTTTATCGCTTGGGCTAAAGCTTTCTACCTCCAACGGGTTATAGACCTTGACGGCAATGCCATAACGCTGCTGCAGATTACGCAGATGCTCCATATTCGGACCATAAATATTGTCCGGAACCCAGACCTCATCACCCTGGCTTAACAAGCAGGAATTGACCAGATTAATCGCAGAGAGGCCGCTCGGCGCCAGCAGGTGATACAGACCGCCTTCGATCTGCGCGATGTGATCACCTAACGTAAAGGTCGTCGGTGTGCCATGTGTGCCATAGCTATAATCATAAGCATCAGTCCAGTGTCGATTAAACAGTGCATCTGTGTTTTCAAAGATAATGGTCGATGCACGAAATAGGGGAGGCTGTACCGTTTGAATATATTGTGGGGCACGTCTTGGTGCATGAATTAAAGCAGTTTGAGCATTTTTCTTCACAGGTTCACTCAGAAAATAAGCAAATATTGAGTTTAGCTTAAGAGAAATACTGGCTTTAGGCTATAAAAAGCTGCACTACAAGACATGCCTTGAACTTGGCGCTATTTTTGCAGAAGCTGAAGTATAGAAAATACAAAGGATGATCCAGATGAAAGCACCACTAAGCGTGCATTATTTTCAGCATAGTGCAGGTGAAGGTTTTGGAAGTTGCTATGACTATTTAAAGCAGATGGGGGTGCATATCACTGCAACCGAATTTTTTGCTTTACCGCCTGAGCAAAATATTGAAATTGAAGCCTTACCCAAAGTTGAAGATATTGACCTGTTAATTGTGATGGGCGGTGCCATGAGTGTAAATGATGAAGTACATTACCCATGGTTAAAAACAGAAAAACGCTGGATTAGGCGTTATTTGGCGATGGGTAAACCTGCAATCGGTTTGTGTTTAGGTGGGCAGATGATTGCCAATGCGTTGGGTGCAGCAGTGAGTCCTAATCCTGAACAGGAGCGCGGTTGGCATCCTGTCTATAAAGTCGAAAATATACCAGAAAGCTGTTTCCAAATGCCTGATCAAATCTCAGTGATGCAGTGGCATGGCGAAACTTTTGAATTACCTAAGGGCGCGGTAAGACTTGCCAGTAATGCCGCTTGCACCAATCAACTGTATCAAATTGGGAAAAACGTACTAGGATTTCAGTTCCATCCAGAAATTACCCCACGGGCTTTGCAGTTGTTTTTGGACAATGCTGAAATGAAACCTGCATTTTCAGGCATGTATGTACAACCCGCGCATGAATTAAAACAGATGTCTGCAGCACAATTTCAGGCAGGCAACCAATTAATGAATCGTGCAATAGATTATGTTTTAGCACAAAGCAAACTTAGGGAATAAAGTCATGGATTGTGGAGTGAACACAAAAAATGAAAGTTAGTCATGGTGAGGATGATTTGCGCTGTCAAGGTAGAGGAAATGGTCAAAAAGCAGATTACCTACATTTACACTCAATAATTGGATAGGAATGCTGCTTAACTCATATATAAAGTGCTAATCGTATATTTTAAAAAGAGAAATCGGCAGAGCGTGAAAAATAAAGCAATAAAGCCAAAAAGAGATTTGCTTATGCATTAAACAATCGTTATAATGGGCGACCCTTTATGCAAGGGGGTTAACTGCGAAGAAAGTAGTTAACATCGTGACAGTCGTGGCATCGATCATGACCTTAGTGATAATTCACTGCCTTTGACACTTGCCTTAAATTAGTGGGGTGAGATGCGTCAAGGGTGATTCTTTATATATTTGGCTTGGAGTTAACTGGTATGTCTAACCAGAGAATTCGTATCCGTTTGAAGTCTTTTGATCATCGTCTGATCGATCAATCTGCTCAAGAAATCGTAGAAACCGCTAAGCGTACTGGCGCACAAGTTTGTGGTCCAATCCCGATGCCAACTCGCATCGAACGCTTCAACGTTTTAACATCACCACACGTAAACAAAGATGCACGCGACCAGTATGAAATCCGTACTTACAAGCGTTTGATCGACATTGTTCAACCTACAGATAAAACTGTTGATGCGTTGATGAAATTAGATCTAGCAGCTGGTGTTGATGTTCAGATTGCATTGGGTTAAGGCTTTCGGTTAATTAACACTCTAAGTTAATTAGGCCGCTTTTTTAGAGGTTTATGCACATGGCTATTGGTTTAGTCGGTCGCAAGTGCGGTATGACCCGTATCTTTACAGATGCTGGTGTTTCTGTACCTGTTACAGTGATTGAGGTTGATCCTAACCGCATCACTCAAATCAAAACGCTTGAAACAGATGGTTATCAAGCAATTCAGGTTACTACTGGTGAACGTCGCGAATCTCGCGTAACTAACGCTCAGAAAGGTCACTTCGCTAAAGCGGGTGTTGCTGCTGGTCGTTTAGTTCAAGAATTCCGTGCTACAGAAGCTGACCTTGAAGGTCGTGAAGTTGGCGGAACTATCGGTGTGGATTTGTTCACAGTAGGTCAGATCGTTGACGTAACTGGTCAGTCTAAAGGTAAGGGTTTCCAGGGTGGTGTTAAGCGTTGGAACTTCCGTACTCAAGACGCTACTCACGGTAACTCTGTTTCTCACCGTGTTCTAGGTTCTACAGGTCAAAACCAGACTCCTGGTCGCGTATTCAAAGGCAAAAAAATGGCTGGCCATTTAGGTGCTGAGCGCGTAACTGTACAGGGTCTTGAAATTGTATCTATCGACACAGAGCGTTCAGTTCTTGTTGTTAAGGGTGCGATTCCTGGTGCGACTGGTGGTGACGTAACTGTACGTCCTACGATCAAGGCTTGAGGGGAAATAACGTGAATTTAAATACTGTTTCCGGCTCTGCTGTTGAGTTATCTGAAGTTGCGTTCGGTCGTGAATTCAATGAAGCACTTGTACACCAAGTTGTTACAGCTTACTTAGCTGGTGGTCGTCAAGGCTCTAAAGCTCAGAAATCACGTGCAGACGTTGCTGGCGGTGGTAAAAAACCATTCCGTCAAAAAGGTACTGGCCGCGCTCGTGCTGGTTCTATTCGTAGCCCAATCTGGGTTGGTGGTGGTAAAACTTTTGCTGCTCGTCCACAAGATTGGTCTCAAAAAGTTAACCGCAAAATGTACCGCGGTGCAATGCAATGTATCTTAGCTGAACTTGTTCGCCAAGATCGTCTTGTATTGGTTGAAGAGTTTGCTGTTGAAGCTCCTAAAACTAAAGAGTTGCTTGCAAAACTTAACGACTTGAATGCAACTCGCGCATTGATCGTAACTGAAGCTGTAGATGAGAATCTATATCTTGCAGCGCGTAACCTTCCACACGTTGATGTGGTTGATGCTACTGCAATCGATCCTGTTAGCTTGATCGCGTTCGACAAAGTTGTAATGTCTGTTGCTGCTGCTAAGAAAATTGAGGTAGAACTCGGATGAACAACGAACGTTTATATCAAGTCCTACAAGGACCTGTATTTTCAGAAAAAGCACAAGTTTTAGGCGAAACTGCTGGTGTTCAAGTGTTCAAAGTTGCATTAAATGCAAACAAACTTGAAATCAAAAAAGCAGTTGAGCAATTATTTGGTGTGGAAGTTGTTAAAGTTAACACGACTATCACTAAAGGTAAGACTAAGCGCTTTGGTCGTACATTGGGACGCCGTTCTGATGTTAAAAAAGCATACGTCACCCTGAAAGCTGGCCAAGATGTTGAAATGGCTGACTTGGGCGATACCGCTGAAAGCGCAGCGGAATAAGGACGAAATTTATGCCGATTCAAAAATGTAAGCCAACGTCTCCAGGACGTCGCTTTGTAGAGAAAGTCGTTCACGACCATCTTCACAAAGGTGCGCCTTATGCGCCGTTGGTAGAAGCTAAAAAACGTACTGGTGGTCGTAACAACAACGGTCACATTACTACACGTCACGTTGGTGGTGGTCATAAGCAACACTACCGTATCGTAGACTTCAAACGTAACAAAGATGGCATTCCTGCTGTTGTAGAGCGTATTGAATACGATCCAAACCGTACTGCACACATCGCATTGTTGAAGTATGCTGACGGTGAACGTCGTTATATTATTGCGCCTAAAGGTTTACGTGCTGGTGATCAAGTTCAATCTGGTAACGATGCTCCAATCCGCCCAGGTAACTGCTTGCCACTTCGTAACATGCCAATCGGTGCTACTCTTCACAACATCGAACTTAAAATCGGTAAAGGTGCTCAATTAGCGCGTTCTGCTGGTACTTCAGTTCAATTGTTGGGTCGTGACGGTTCATACGCTATCGTTCGTCTACGTTCAGGCGAAATGCGTAAAGTGCACGTTGAATGTCGCGCTGTGTTAGGTGAAGTATCTAACTCAGAAAGCAACCTTCGTTCACTTGGTAAAGCAGGTGCTTCGCGCTGGCGTGGTGTTCGTCCTACCGTTCGTGGTATGGCAATGAACCCGGTTGATCACCCGCACGGTGGTGGTGAAGGGCGTACTAAAGGTATCCAACCTGTAAGCCCATGGGGTCAAAAAGCTAAAGGGTACAAGACACGTACCAACAAGCGTACGACTAAGATGATTATTCGCGACCGTCGCGTTAAGTAACAAGTAAAGGAATCTGACAATGCCTCGTTCTCTGAAAAAAGGCCCATTCGTCGATGCGCACTTGTTCGCTAAGGTTGAAGCGGCAATCGCGGCTAATAACCGTAAGCCGATCAAAACTTGGTCGCGTCGTTCGATGATCCTCCCAGATTTTGTTGGTTTAACAATTTCTGTTCACAATGGTCGTAACCATGTTCCAGTGATTATCTCTGAACACATGGTTGGTCATAAACTCGGTGAATTCGCGCCAACTCGTACCTATCGTGGTCACGGTGTTGACAAGAAGTCTAAACGTTAATAGGTGCTATGATGGAAGTAACTGCTAAATTACGCGGTGCCGCTATCTCGGCACAAAAAGCACGTTTGGTTGCAGATCTTATCCGCGGCAAATCTGTTGCGCATGCACTTAACATTTTAAACTTCAGCAACAAAAAAGCTGCTGTTTTAGTTAAGAAAGCATTGGAATCTGCAATTGCAAATGCTGAACACAATAACAGTTTAGATGTAGACGACCTTAAAGTATCTACGATTTACGTTGACGAAGGCATGAGCCTTAAACGTATTATGCCACGTGCTAAAGGCCGTGCAGATCGTATTACTAAGCGTACTTGTCACATCACCGTTAAGGTAGGGGTTTGATATGGGTCAGAAGGTTCATCCAATCGGTATCCGCCTAGGTGTTGTGAAACGTCATAACGCTAACTGGTATGCGAATCCGAAACAATACGCTGAATACTTGCTTAAAGACCTTCAAGTTCGTGAGTTTTTAACTAAAAAACTTAAGAACGCAATGGTAAGCAATATTCTTATCGAACGTCCAACGGGTGCTGCTAAAGTAACGATTAGCACTGCGCGTCCTGGTATCGTAATCGGTAAAAAAGGCGAAGACATTGAGAAATTACAACGCGAATTAACATCTATTATGGGTGTTCCTGCGCAAGTAAGCATCAACGAAATTGACCGTCCAGACTTAGATGCACGTTTAGTTGCTGAAGCAATCGCTTCTCAATTAGAAAAGCGTGTAATGTTCCGTCGTGCTATGAAGCGTGCGGTACAGAACTCTATGCGTGCTGGTGCTAAAGGTATCAAAGTTGAAGTTTCTGGTCGTTTAGGTGGTGCAGAGATTGCACGTACTGAATGGTATCGTGAAGGTCGTGTACCTTTGCATACACTTCGTGCGGACATCGACTATGCAACTATGCGTGCTGAAACTACTTACGGTACGATTGGCGTTAAAGTTTGGGTATTCCGTGGTGAAATCTTGGGTGGCATGAAGCAAGTCATGAACCCAGCACCTGCTGAAGAACGTCCAGCTAAACGCGGTCGCGGTCGTGGTGAAGGTCAAGAGCGTCGTGGTCGTCGCAATGATCGTTCTGCTGAAAAAGGAGAATAATCCATGTTGCAACCTAAACGTACTAAATTCCGTAAGGTGCAAAAAGGCCGTAACACTGGCTTAGCGCACCGTGGTAGCTCAGTATCTTTCGGTACTATCGCTCTTAAATCAGTTGAACGTGGTCAAATGACTGCGCGTCAAATTGAAGCGGCACGTCGTACAATCAGCCGTCGTATTAAGCGTGGTGGTAAGATCTTTATCCGTGTATTCCCAGACAAACCAATTACTTCTAAGCCTCTTGAAGTGCGTATGGGTAAAGGTAAAGGTTCTGTGGAATATTGGGTTTGTCAAATCAAACCAGGTAAAGTCTTGTACGAAATTGATGGTGTGAACGAAGAATTGGCGCGTGAAGCATTTACGCTTGCTGCTGCTAAACTTCCGTTTAAAACCACTATCGTGACTCGGACGGTAATGTAATGAAAACTAAAGATCTACGTGAAAAGTCGGTAGAAGAGTTGACAGCTTTGCTTGATGAGCAACAGCTTAACCAATTCCGTCTTCGTATGGCGAAAGCAACTGGTCAATTGGGTAAATCGCATGAAGTTGCGCTTACTCGTAAAACTATTGCACGCATCAAGACCCTCCTTACCGAAAAACAGGGGAACGGGCAATGAGTCAAAATACAGTCCGCACGTTAACTGGCAAAGTTGTAAGCGACAAAATGGAAAAATCTATTGTTGTCCTTATTGAACGCCAAGTTCAACACCCGTTGTATGGCAAATTGATTCGCCGTTCAACCAAATTACACGCTCATGATGAGAACAATACCGCCAAGATTGGTGATGTTGTAACCATCAAAGAAAGCCGCCCAATGTCTAAAACTAAGTCATGGACTTTAGTTGAAGTTGTTGAAGCTGCTGCTGAGTAATTAACGTTCTTGTTGCATCATCGGTCAATTTCGAGTACTCTTTGAGCCTTTCGAAATTGTGACCGGTGATGCTCGGTTTTGGAGTAGGGCAATGATTCAAACCGAAACGATGCTTGACGTAGCTGACAACAGTGGTGCTCGCCGCGTACAATGTATTAAAGTACTAGGTGGTTCACATCGTCGTTATGCTTCTGTTGGCGACATTATTAAAGTTACTGTAAAAGAAGCTATTCCACGCGCGCGTGTTAAAAAAGGTGACGTGATGAATGCTGTTGTTGTACGTACAAAGTTCGGTATTCGTCGTCCAGACGGTTCTGTGATCCGTTTTGATGATAACGCTGCTGTTATTTTGAATAACAACAAAGCACCGATTGCAACTCGTATTTTCGGACCAGTGACTCGTGAACTTCGTACTGAACAGTTCATGAAAATCATTTCATTGGCTCCTGAAGTTCTATAAGAGGCAATCATGGCTAAGATTAAAAAAGGCGATCAAGTAATTGTGATCGCAGGTAAAGAAAAAGGCAAACAGGGTACTGTTCTGTCAGTTTCTAATGACCGTGTTAAGGTCGAAGGTCTTAACTTGGTTAAGAAGCACCAGAAGCCAAACCGTGCTACGGGCGCTGAAGGCGGTATCGTAACGCAGGAAGCTTCGCTTCATATCTCAAACGTGGCAATTTTTAATGCTACAACCCAAAAGGCTGACCGTGTTGGTTACCAAACGATTGATGGCGTGAAAACTCGCGTTTATAAATCGAATGGTGAATCAGTGGCGGTGGCGAAGTAATAGGTTGAAATAGGCAATGGCCAGACTTAAAACACGTTACAACGACGAACTTAAGGCTCAATTACAAGAACAATTGGGCGTTAAGAATGTGATGGAGATCCCTCGCATCACTAAAATTACCATCAACATGGGTGTTGGTGCTGCAGCTGCTGACAAGAAATTGTTAGATGGCGCTCTTTCTGATATGCAAGCTATTGCTGGTCAAAAACCAGTTTTAACATTAGCTCGTAAATCAATCGCTGGTTTTAAAATCCGTGATGGTTGGCCGATTGGTTGTAAAGTTACTTTACGCGGCGAACGTATGTACGAATTCTTAGACCGTTTGATCTCTATCGCGATCCCTCGTATCCGTGACTTCCGTGGTTTCTCTTCGAAATCATTCGATGGTCGTGGTAACTACTCTATGGGTCTCAAGGAACAAATCATGTTCCCTGAAATCGATTTCGATAAGATTGATCAAATTCGTGGTATGGACATCACCATCACTACGACTGCTCGCACCGATGACGAAGGCCGTGCGCTTATGCGTGCATTCGGCTTCCCGTTCAAATAAGAGGTCGATATGGCTAAGAAAGGTATGATTAATCGCGAATTGAAACGCGAAGCTACTGTTGCTAAATACGCTGCAAAACGTGCTGAATTAAAAGCAACGATTGCAAACGTAAATGCAAGCGACGAAGAGCGTTTCGAAGCGATGATGAAATTACAAGCATTACCACGTAATGCGTCTCCAGTACGTCTTCGTAACCGTTGTGGTTTAACTGGTCGTCCTCATGGTTACTTCCGTAAGTTCGGTTTAAGCCGTAACAAATTACGTGACACAGTAATGCAAGGTGATGTACCGGGCGTTGTTAAGGCAAGCTGGTAAGGAGCACTATAAATGAGTATGCAAGATACCGTTGCCGACATGCTAACGCGTGTTCGTAACGCTCAAATGGCAAAGAAACAAACTGTTTCTATGCCTAATTCTAAGTTGAAGGTTGCTATTGCAAACGTACTTCAACAAGAAGGTTATATCGCAAATGTAGAAGTGGCTGACAACGAAGGCAAACCTACATTAACGATTACTTTAAAATACTATGAAGGCAAACCAGTTATCGAAACTGTGAAACGCGTAAGCCGTCCAGGTCTACGTCAGTATCGCGGTAAAGATGCACTTCCAAGCGTTAAGCAAGGTTTAGGTATTGCAATCGTTTCTACAAGCAAAGGCATCATGACTGATCGCGCTGCACGTGCTGCAGGTATCGGTGGTGAAGTTATTGCTTTTGTTTCTTAATAATAGGTGATTCCTCATGTCTCGTGTGGCTAAAGCCCCAGTAACTGTACCTAACGGTGTTACAGTTACTCAGAACGGCCGGCAGGTCGAAGTGAAAGGCAGCAAAGGTACATTGTCTTTCAACCTGCATGCGCTGGTCGAGCTAAAACAGGAAGACGGTATTTTAGCTATTGCTCCTAAAGCTGAGTCGAAAGACGCTTGGATGCAAGCTGGTACTGCTCGCGCTGTGCTTAACAATCTTGTAAAAGGTGTGAGCGAAGGCTTCGAACGTAAGTTACAATTGATTGGTGTTGGTTATAAAGCTGCGGTAAAAGGTAACGTTGTTAACCTTAACCTTGGTTTTTCACACCCAATCGATTACACCCTTCCTGAAGGTGTAACTGCAGAAACTCCAACTGCAACTGAAATTATCCTTAAATCTGCTGACAAAGCAGCTTTAGGTCAAGTTGCTGCGGATATCCGTGGATACCGTCCACCAGAGCCATATAAAGGTAAAGGTGTTCGTTATTCGGATGAAGTTGTTCTTCGTAAAGAAGCTAAGAAGAAATAAGGCGCGAGGTTCTTATGAACGAAAAGAAACAATCCCGTTTGCGTCGTGCGAAAAGCACACGCTTGCACATCCGTGCATTGGGTGCGACTCGTTTGTGTGTAAACCGCACGCCGCGTCACATCTATGCTCAAGTTATTTCAGCAGATGGTGGCAAAGTTTTAGCGCAAGCTTCAACTTTAGATGCTACTTTACGTGCTGGTACAACTGGTAACGTTGAAGCAGCTCAAAAAGTAGGTGCTTTAATTGCAGAACGCGCGAAAGCAGCTGGCGTAACTAAAGTTGCGTTTGACCGTTCTGGTTTTAAATATCATGGTCGTATCAAAGCCTTGGCTGATGCTGCTCGTGAAAACGGCTTGGAGTTCTAATCATGGCTAAAGTTGAACAAAACGAAGGTCTTGTTGAAAAGCTGGTTGCCGTTGATCGCGTAGCCAAAGTTGTTAAAGGTGGTCGTATCTTCTCTTTCACAGCATTAACTGTTGTGGGTGATGGTAATGGTCGCGTAGGTTTTGGTCGTGGTAAAGCACGTGAAGTTCCAGCTGCTATTTCTAAAGCACTTGAAGCTGCACGTCGTAACATGATCACTATCGAATTGGCAGATGGTACTTTACAACACCCGATTCATGCGCGTCATGGTGCAAGCCGTGTTTACATGCAACCAGCATCTGAAGGTACTGGTGTAATTGCGGGTGGTTCTATGCGTGCAGTTTTAGAAGCTGCAGGTGTACGTAACGTATTGACTAAATGCCGTGGTTCTACTAACGCTGCAAACGTAGTGAACGCAACTTTTAACGGTTTGCGTGACATGACAACTCCTGAAAAGGTTGCTGCGAAACGTGGTCTTTCAGTAGAACAAATTCAAGGGTAATCAATCATGAAAACGATTAAAGTTACCCAGACTAAATCTGCATCGCACCGCTTGAAAAATCACAAGCTTAGCCTTAAAGGTTTAGGTCTGCGTCGTATTGGTCATACTGTAGAAGTGCAAGATACGCCTTCTAACCGTGGTATGATCAACCAAGTCTACTATATGGTTAGTGTAGAGGAATAAGCCATGACTCTGCGTTTAAATGAACTTGCACCTGCAGAAGGTGCTAAGCGTGAAGCCCGTCGTCTAGGCCGTGGTATCGGTTCTGGCGTTGGTAAGACTGGTGGTCGTGGTATCAAAGGTCAAAACTCACGTAAGAGCGGTGGTACACGTCCTGGATTCGAAGGTGGTCAAACTGCGTTATATCGTCGTTTACCTAAATTCGGTTTCACTAGCCAAATCGCTTTGAAAACTGCTGAAGTACGTTTATCTGAGCTTGCTAAAGTGGAAGGCGACATCGTTAGCCTTGAAACTTTAAAAGCAGCGAACGTTGTACGTAAAGATATGGCTCGTGCTCGTATCGTACTTTCTGGTGAAATTACTCGCGCATTCACTATTCAAGGTGTTGCTGTGACTAAAGGCGCTAAAGCTGCTGTTGAAGCGGCTGGCGGTAAAGTCGAGGAGTAATCCCCAGTGTCTATGTCTCCTAGTTCTTCAGGTCATGTTCACATGATGAAAGGCCAACCATTTCACGTGAAATACCGTGAAATTATACGCCGAATGATGTTTCTCATTGGTGCGTTGTTGGTATTTCGACTAGGAGCGCATATTCCAGTACCAGGCATTAATAATGCCGCACTTGAACAATTGTTTAATGCAAACCAAGGTACAATCCTTGGTTTGTTTAACATGTTTTCGGGTGGTGCATTAGAGCGGATGTCGATTCTTGCTTTAGGGATCATGCCATACATTTCTGCTTCGATTATCGTACAGTTGATGTCTACCGTGGTTCCTTCGCTTGAAGCTTTGAAAAAAGAAGGCGAGCAAGGCAAACGCAAAATTAATCAATATACGCGCCAAGGCACATTGTTTCTTGCACTTGTGCAAGCGATTGGGATGTGTGCAGGTCTGATTGGTCAAGGTATTACCTTAACGTCAGGTCTGGCTTTTTACGTTCCAGCTGTGACCTCTTTGGTTGCAGGCACAATGTTCTTAATGTGGTTGGGTGAACAAATTACCGAACGCGGAGTGGGCAATGGTATTTCCATGATCATTTTCGCAGGTATTGTTGCAGGCTTGCCTAATTTAATTATGCAATCCTTCACATCTATTGATAGTGGCCAGTCAAGCCTGATTGGTTTGGCAATTTTTGGTTTATTGTCTTTGGGTGTACTTGCAGCAATTGTGTTTATTGAGAAGGCGCAGCGTCGTATTCCAGTAAACTATGCTCAAAAACAACAAGGTCGTCGTGTATTTACTGCTCAGCAAACGCATTTGCCATTAAAAATTAATATGGCAGGTGTGATTCCAGCAATTTTTGCCAGTTCATTGCTTTTGTTCCCAGCGAGCTTAGGTCAATGGGTCGGCAGTGCGGATCCTAGTGCTGGATTAATCAAGCGTAGTCTACAAGACTTGGCATTGGTATTGTCGCCTGGACAACCGTTGTATTTGGTGCTCTTTGGTGCGTTAATTATCTTTTTCTGTTACTTCTACACTGCGCTGGTTTTCAGCCCTAAAGAAGTTTCGGAAAACTTGAAACGCAGCGGAGCTTATGTGCCTGGTATTCGCCCAGGTGAGCAAACTGCTCGTTACTTAGATCATATTCTCAGTCGTTTGACCTTTATTGGCGCGATTTACATCACTGTAGTCTGCTTAATGCCGATGATTCTACAAAGCTCATTTGGAATTCCATTTAGCTTAGGTGGTACATCATTATTAATCGTTGTAGTGGTTGTGATGGACTTTATGGCTCAGCTTCAAGCACATCTCACCTCGCACCAGTACGATAATCAAACGTTAATGAGAAAAACGACTGCTCATCCTAAGGGATAAGCGCACTTAGAGGTTTCATCATGAAAGTACAAGCTTCTGTAAAGAAAATTTGTGGTAGCTGCAAAGTTATCCGTCGTAATGGGGTTATTCGCGTAATTTGCAGCGCAGAACCTCGTCATAAGCAGCGTCAAGGTTAATTTGATTAAGACCTGTTGATTTCAGTAGGCTAATTAGGTTATTATCCGCCCCTCAAGATTTTTGTGGGGCGGTTGATTATCTTAACTGCCTTTTTGGAGAAAATTGAATGGCTCGTATTGCCGGTGTAAACATTCCGGATAACAAGCACGCTGTTATCTCTCTCACTTATATCTTTGGTATTGGTCGCCACACTGCTAAGACTATCTTAGCTGCTGCTGGTATCGCACCAACAACAAAGATCCGTGAATTAGATGACGCTCAGCTTGATGCGATTCGTGCAGAAGTTGCTAAGGTTCCGACCGAAGGTGACTTACGTCGCGAAATTTCCATGAACATTAAACGTTTAATGGATTTAGGCTGCTACCGCGGTCTTCGTCATCGTCGCAGCTTGCCTGTCCGTGGTCAACGCACCAAAACTAACGCACGTACCCGTAAAGGTCCGCGCAAACCGATTAAGAAATAAGATTTCTGGAAGCTAAAAGATGGCTAAAGATACTCGCACACGCAAGAAGGTCACTCGTACCGTCTCTGAAGGTGTTGCACACATTCACGCTTCTTTTAATAACACCATTGTGACCATTACCGATCGTCAAGGTAATGCACTGGCTTGGGCTACCTCAGGTGGACAAGGCTTCCGTGGATCACGTAAATCAACTCCGTTCGCTGCTCAGGTAGCTGCTGAAGTTGCTGGTAAAGCTGCTTTAGATTACGGTTTGAAAAACTTGGACGTCCTTGTTAAAGGTCCTGGTCCAGGTCGTGAGTCTGCGGTTCGTGCATTAGGTGCAGTGGGTTATAAAATTAACAGCATTACCGATGTGACTCCAATCCCTCACAACGGTTGCCGTCCACCTAAAAAACGTCGCGTGTAAGGAGAAACATTCATGGCTCGTTATATTGGTCCAAAATGCAAACTCTCTCGCCGCGAAGGGACAGACCTGCAACTAAAATCCGGCGTTAAACCATTTGACGTCAAAACTAAAAAACACGCTAAAGCTCCTGGCCAACATGGCGGGGCTCGTGGTGGTAAGCAATCTGAGTACTCACTACAATTACGTGAAAAACAAAAAGTACGTCGTATGTACGGTGTTTTAGAGCGTCAATTTAGTAACTACTATAAAGAAGCTGCTCGTGTGAAAGGCGCAACAGGTGAAAACTTGTTGAAATTGCTCGAAAGCCGTCTTGATAACGTTGTTTATCGCATGGGTTTTGGTTCTACACGTGCAGAAGCTCGTCAGCTTGTATCTCACCGTAGCATTACTTTAAATGGTCGTCGTGTTAACATTGCGTCTATTCAAGTTAAAGCTGGTGATGTAATTGCAGTTCACGAAGGTGCAAAACAACAATTACGTATTAAAAACGCAATTGAATTGGCTGCTCAACGTGGTATCCCTTCATGGATGGAAGTTGACCATTCTAAATTTGAAGGTACGTTTAAAGCTGCACCAGATCGTTCTGATTTACCTGCTGAAATCAACGAAAGCTTGATTGTAGAATTGTATTCTAAATAATCCTTGAGGTAGCAATAATGACGCGTACTGCAAATGAGTTTCTTACTCCGCAAGCGATCAAGGTCGAAGCGGCAAGCGGGACCTCGGCAAAAGTTATTCTAGAACCATTAGAGCGTGGCTTTGGTCACACTCTTGGTAATGCTTTACGTCGCATCCTTCTTTCTTCTTTACCTGGCGCAGCTGTGGTAGAAGTTGAAATTGAAGGTGTCGAGCACGAGTACAGTACTTTGGAAGGCTTGCAGCAGGACATCGTCGAGCTCTTGCTGAACCTGAAAGGATTGTCTATTAAGCTGTTCGATCAAAATGAAGCTTATTTGACATTGGAAAAACAAGGTCCAGGCGATGTAACTGCTGCAGACCTTCGTTTACCGCATAATGTTGAAGTGGTTAACCCTGAACACTTGATTGGCACTTTAAGTGCTACAGGCAATTTAAAAATGCGCCTGAAAGTTGCTCAAGGTCGTGGTTATGAAACATCTGATTCACGTTTCCCAGAAGGCGAAACTCGCCCTGTAGGTCGTTTGCAGTTAGATGCTTCTTATAGCCCAATCAAACGTGTGTCTTACATCGTAGAAAATGCGCGTGTAGAACAACGTACTGACCTTGACAAGTTGATCATTGATCTTGAAACCAATGGTACAGTTGATCCAGAAGAAGCGATCCGCAAAGCGGCAACAATCTTGCAACAACAAATTGCAATTTTTGTTGATCTTCAGAAAGATCAAGCTCCTGTTGCTCAAGAGCCTCGTGAAGAAGTTGACCCAATCTTGCTTCGTCCAGTAGATGATCTAGAGCTTACTGTTCGTTCTGCTAACTGTTTGAAAGCAGAAAATATTTACTACATTGGTGATCTTGTACAGCGTACTGAGGTTGAGCTACTTAAAACGCCTAACTTGGGTAAAAAATCGCTTACAGAGATCAAAGATGTTCTGGCTTCTAAAGGCTTACAGCTCGGCATGCGTTTAGAGAACTGGCCACCGGCTAGTCTCCGTATGGACGATCGTTTCGCCTATCGTAGCCGTTAATTAAGTAGGACTATCACCATGCGTCATCGTAATAGTGGTGTGAAATTAGGCCGTACAAGCAGCCATCGCAAAGCGATGTTCCAAAACTTGGCTAATTCTTTGTTCGAACACGAGTTAATCAAAACAACTGTTCCTAAAGCAAAAGAATTACGTCGTGTTGCTGAGCCTTTAATCACTTTAGCTAAAAACGATACAGTAGCAAACCGTCGTTTAGCGTTTGCTCGTACTCGTTCAGCAGCAACTGTTGGTAAATTATTTACCGTTCTTGGCCCTCGTTACAAAGAGCGTAACGGCGGGTATCTACGTGTTCTTAAAGCGGGCTTCCGTGCGGGTGATGCTGCACCGATGGCTTACGTTGAGCTTGTAGATCGCGAAGTTAAATAATTTTGCCAAGAATAACGCACGTTGTTCAGAAAAGACCGGTTTTACCGGTCTTTTTTTTATGTAAAAAATAAGTTGAATCTCAAAAAATGATGTAATTGTCCCGAATTGATATAAATTTTAGCAACTTTTGCCAAACTTGACATTGTGTATTGTCAAATTTGTGCTTTAATAAAAAGCATCATTCAAGCTGGACAATAAAACATGGATAAGCAGGTTGATATATTAATTATTGGTGCAGGGATTTCGGGCATTGGTGTAGCTGCACATTTAAGTCAAAATTGCCCACAGCGTTCTTTTGAAATTATTGAGCGTCGTCAAAGTTTTGGTGGCACTTGGGATTTATTCCAATATCCGGGCATTCGTTCAGATTCGGATATGTCGACCTTTGGTTATAATTTTAAGCCTTGGAAGAAAACCAATGTACTAGCCGATGGCGCATCTATCAAAGGTTATTTAGCAGAAGTCATTCAAGAAAAAGCCTTACATTCAAAAATTCATTTTCAGCATCGTGTGCTATCCGCCAATTATGACTCTCAAACACGTAAGTGGACGTTACGCATAGAAAATGCAGAACAACAGATTGAAACTTGGGTGGCTAATTTCGTTTTAGGCTGTACAGGCTATTACAACTACGATCAAGGTTTTCAGCCAGATTTCCCCAATCAGCAGGCATTTAAAGGTACATTTATCCACCCACAGCATTGGCCTGAAAATTTAGATTATCGTGGTAAAAAGGTCTTAATTATTGGCAGTGGCGCAACTGCAATCACCTTAGTACCTGCTATGTCAAAAGGTGGTGCAGCGCATGTCACCATGCTACAACGCTCGCCGACTTATATTGCTTCAGTGCCTGCAATGGATTTTGTTTATCAGCAAATGCGTAAAGTTTTGCCTGAAGATGTTGCTTACAAAATCACGCGCGCACGTAATATTGGCATGCAACGCGCCATTTATGCTTTAGCACAAAAACAGCCGAAATTACTGCGGACTTTGTTGCTGAAATCTATCCAAATGCAGCTCAAGGGCAAGGTAGATATGAAGCATTTCACGCCACATTATAATCCGTGGGATCAGCGTTTATGTGTTGTGCCTGATGGTGATTTATTTAAGATTTTACGCGAAGGGCATGCCTCGATTGAAACCAATCAAATTGCAAGTTTTACTGAAACAGGTGTGCAATTAAAATCGGGTAAACATTTGGATGCCGATATTATTGTGTCTGCGACAGGTTTGAATATTCAGATTCTAGGCGGTATTCAAGCCACAATTGATGGTGTGCCTTTAGACACCTCGAAGCACATGCTATATCAAGGTGTGATGATCAGCGATGTACCGAATATGGCGATGATTATTGGCTATATTAATGCCTCTTGGACGCTTAAAGTGGATGTGGCTGCGGATTATATTTGTCGTTTGCTCAATTATATGGATCGACAAGGTTATGACGAGGTAATTCCTCAAGGTGACCAAACAGAGTTATTGGAAGATACGGTGATGGGCAGTTTGAGTTCGGGCTATATCGCGCGTGCTGCTGATGTGATGCCAAAGCAAGGCAAACATGCGCCATGGCGAGTGACCAACAATTACTTAGAAGATCGCAAAACTTTAAAACAAGCAAGTTTTGAAGATGGTATTTTAAAATTCAAACAAGCTGTGCCTGCACAGCAGCGTAAACCTAAATTAGTGTCTTAAATCGTTGGGTGCAAAAATAATATGGCACAAGAAATTTAAAATTGCTTGTGCCATTTTTATGTTGAGGTGGAAATTTTATAAAGAACGTGAAATCAGCTCTTTCATAATTTCATTGGTGCCTGCATAAATACGATTGGCCCGATTGTCTAAGTAAGCACGTGCAATTGGATACTCAAGCATATAGCCATAACCACCATGCAGTTGTAGACATTCATCCACCACTTTGGAGTACATCTCTGAAATTTTATATTTGGCGGCCGCTGCAGCTTCAACACTGAGCTGATCTTGAAGTTGTAACTGCATACATTGATCTAAAAAAGCACGACAGAAATCAATTTCGGTGCGTAATTCTGCCAGTTTAAAGCGCGTATTTTGAAAGCTATGAATACTTTTGCCAAAGGCTTGACGTTGCTGAGTATATTGCAGTGTATGTGCAAAAGCAGCTTCTGCACCTGCTTGGCAAATAATCGCGACAATTAAGCGTTCCCAAGCCAGTTCTTTCATCAGCATGATAAAGCCCATGCCTTCTGCACCTAATAAATTGCTGCGAGGCACGCGGACATTATCAAAAAATAATTCGCAAGTGTCCTGACCTTTCATACCAATTTTATTCAGTGGTTTGCCTTTGCTAAATCCCGCACGGTCTGCTTCTACCAATATTAAAGACAGATTGGCTGAACCTTTGTCTGTGTTCGCTGTTTTACATACCACAATCGCCATGTCGCACAAATAGCCGTTGGTAATAAAAATTTTAGAACCATTAATCACGTATTCATCGCCATCCAATACCGCAGAGGTACGCACAGCTTGTAAGTCTGAACCTGTACTGGGTTCGGTCATGGCAATCGCGGTTATCACTTCGCCTGTGGCCATGCGGGGTAACCAGTGTTGTTTTTGTTCAGTTGTGCCAAAGTTATTAATGTAATTGGCGACAATATCTGAATGCAGTGAAAAACCGGTAGCACTGTCACCTGCATAGGCTTGTTCTTCAATCAAAATCATGCTGTATAAGCGGTCTACCCCTGAACCTGCATATTCTTCAGGCATGGTGCTACACAGCAAACCCAAAGTACCTGCTTTACGCCATAGCTCACGGTCTACATGCTGCTGCGCTTCAAATTTTTCAGTATGGGGGATGACTTCCTGCAAATAGAATTTTCGTACCAAATCACGAAAACTGTCGTGTTCAGCACTGAATAAGGTGCGCGGTAACATATTGGCAATGGGGCGAATTGCGGCAGATTGCATGGTTTTATCTTCCTGATGTTGTTATTTTGAATTCACCTTAGAAGAATTTATAGGGGGCAACAAGGTGCAAAAGTTTCAATTGCAAATGAAAGATGATGCTTTTGGTCAATGCTGCATAAAAGTCATCGAAACTTTAAAAGGGGTCGGTTAAACTAGCCTGAGTTTAATTTTAATGGGGAAACCGCATGAGTGATGACATCAGCTTAGAAGAACGCAAAGTGATTTACCGTGCCCGTCGTGGTTTAAAGGAAATTGATGTCTATTTTGACCCGTATGTGAAAAATCATTATTTGACTGCCAGTGCGGAAGAAAAACAAATGTTTGCCGATTTGGTTGAGCAGGAAGACCCAGATTTATTGGATTGGTTTATGGAAGTGTCTGAGCCACCACGTCCTGAGTTGAAAGATTTTATCCGTAAACTAAAGCATTATGTGCATGGCTAAGCAGCAGTTTCAGCTGAAACCTAGTGTCATCGCAATAGTGTTTCAGCTGATGATCGCTCTACTCATCGTTTGGCTTTTACTACAAGTGTTAAAGCCATGGCTTAGCGTTGTATGTATTGTCATTATGGGCTGGACATATTTTAAATTTGTTCGTGCAAACCGAATTGTTGGTTTAGATCAATTAGATGACCGTGAATGGTCAATTTCCTATCTCGCGCCTCGTGTAGTATCACAACAGATTAAAAGCACAGCTCGCCAAATTGAAATTCAGCGTGTGCAACTGCGTCAAGTGATAGATCATCAAATTTATATCGTCATGGAATTTCAGCAAGCCTTTAAACCTCTGGTGATTTGGTGTGATCAGGTTTCCAAGGCGGAATGGAAGGCTCTAAAAGTATTGGCGAAAATGCTCTAATTTACAGACAGCTGTATATTTTTATAATAATAAAAAACTATAAGTATCATAAAGATAAAATTATCATCTATTTTTCGTGTCCTGATCAGTCATTTTATATTGGCATAAAAGATTACACATATCCCTATTTTCAGTTATATTCATTCCAGACAAGTGTAGATCAATACAAATCAGATTCCTGAAATGTGCACATTTAAATTTAGTCGAAAGATTTTTTAAGATAAGCCCGAATTGGGCATCAGTTAATAAGTAGCATGTGCTGAACCGTCGCAATGCTACTTTTTTTTGCCTAAATTTTGTCGGATGACAGATTTCAGTCAATTTTAGTCACTTTAAAACATGGCAAAGTTATCCATCTGAAGCAGCAAGTAGACGCTTTTATTCAGATATTGCTTCTGCTATGTTTGTTGCAATGGACATAAACACAATTATAGAGGACAGGAAAATGTCGCAAGTCCAAAAAATAGGCCAGGGTGTGGCCGTATTTGCAATCACAAGTTTATTATTATCAGGTTGTTCACAAGTGATCAAAACAGGTGCCAATGTCGCACTTGGATTTACTGAAAAACATATTGTGCCGCCAATTTTAGCGATGGAAGATGCTGAAATGGTGTGTAATTCTGGTAATTCCTTAACCCCTGCCATTATGGCGACTAAAGATATGGGCGCAGACCCAACCCGTGTTGCGGTACTAATGTATTCGGCTGCGGGTATTTGTGCCGAAGAAAAAGCTTTGGATGCTGAATTGCGTTATTTACGTGCAGCAAAAGCAGGGCAAGTGGGCGAAGCGCAAGATGCGCGGATTCAGCAAAAACGTTGGGCGGCTTTGGCGGCACAGCGCCAATACACAGGCTATCAATTGTTTCAGCATCGTTGGGAAAAGAAATATCGGAAACCTTTGGGCGAAGGTTGTCCAAAAATGAACAGTGATATTGATCAAACTGTGTATATGTTGGGGATGTTGAGTGGCTTGCAAGCCATGACCAATGATATTAATTCAGGCGGGGCAGTGCATGTGCCTAAAGATATTGCCGCGATTGTTGAACGTGGTATGACCTGTTTAAACAATGAAAAATTCTGGGGCGCACCAGAGGCTACACGTGCCGTAATTTGGACTTTGCTTCCAGGTGCGGGAGATGGCAAACCTGATCCGTATCAAACCTTAAAGCAGTCGATGCAAATCGGTGAAAATAAAGGCGTGCGTTTATCACACGCTTTATACGCGGTTGCTGCCCAAGCCAGTGGTGAAGATGCCAAAATCCGCGACGCACTCAAAGCCTTTTCTAATGCACGCAGTGACGAAAAACCTGTAAATCCACAATTTAAATTGATTGATGCCATGGCGGGAAGCATGGTACAAGGAATTTCAGACCGTTACTGGACTGAACATACAGGTGTGCGTACGGGTGATCAGCAGCGTTTCTGGGATGAGCAAGATAATTCTTCTGAATTAGATGATTTATTTAATGAGGATACGGCAGCTCAATTGTAAAAATATCAAGATTGCCCAATTCAATATTGACCAGAGGTTTTAGGATTGGGCAATCCGTTTGCCGAAGCACATAACAAGAATAATTTGGAGGATGCAAGCGCCTATGCAATATTCATCTCAATTTCTCAGTCGAAAAATTGTGTTTATTGCGACATGTATGTCGGTTTCGGCATGTTTGCAGATTTTTGCAGAGCATTTTATTTATTGGTCTACACATTTATTGGATGAATTCTGGCGCTTATGGACAGGGCATTGGGTGCATGTGGGCTGGATTCATTATTTGCTTAATATGATCGCCTTTGCCTGTTTACCTTTTATTTTTCCGCATGCCAAAGTATGGCACTTTGTGGCGCTTTTGTTGGTACTACCGCCAGCGATTAGTCTGAGTTTCTATTACTTCCTTGCCGATATTGATGCCTATGCAGGACTTTCTGGGGTGTTGCATGGTGCTTATGTGGCGGTGGCATGTGTGCATTTGCTTTATAAAAAAGAACGTGGCTTTGCCACATTGGTCTTGCTGCTTATTTTATCTAAACTGATTTGGGAAAATACAGTGGGCAGTTTGGGTACAGCAGAATTAATCGGCAGTCCTGTATTAGTTGAGGCACATTTATTGGGGGTGATTTGGGGAGTAATTTTTGCACTGGCTTATATTATTTGGGCCTATTGCATTGATCCGCATTAAAATTACATCAAAATGATGGCAAAAAGGGCTCACAAGAAATCTCACAATTGACCATTTTTACTTAAAAGAAAATCTATATTGTCATTTTAAAAATAACGACGTTCATTCACATTTAAACTGAATACAAAAATGCTCAATGGAAGATGGATATTCCGTTGAATAAGGACAGACAGAAATTCGAGTGTCTCGGTTTCTGCATAGAATAAAAACAGGAAAATATATGCACAATAACGGACAACGCAGGTCTGGCTTGGCTTTGCTCAGACATATATGGACAGAATGGATTTCTACATTCGTTATTTTGATCTTGTTGCTACTGACACTTATTATTGGTACAGGTGAAATGGTACATGGTCAGTTGTTGCGCATGGGTGAACGCCTATACGGTGACCCTGCAACGGGTATGCAGTATTCATTTTTGCGTGCCGAACCCACTGCACCTGACTGCGAACGCAACCCCGATATCGATGCACAAGTACATGCCCAAATGCAAGCCAATGCTGCTGATGAGTTTGCCGATATTTTTGGTACTGCCTCTGAATCAGATGTCCGCGCTTCCATTTTAGCAGCCAAACAAATTTGTGAAGAAAAATTTCAATTTCATGATCAGGCGATTCAGCATATTCAAGCCCATCCAAGCTTGAAAATGTATCGAACCATTGAAACCTCTTTTTTTGGTATTTTTAAATTTGGTACTGAAAACCGTGCCATTTTATTGGTATTGATGGTGGTCTTTGCTGCAATTAGTGCCACTTTAAAGACCCATCACATTGGTTTACGTGGCCCTGCGACCAAAATTGACTTCAAGGTGTATTCGACCTTAATGGTGGTGGCGAATGGTTTCTTAACCTCGTCAAGTATCAGTCAATATCGTTCAGTACTCAATTCAGGCGTACCGATGAGTGGTGAAACGCAAATCATTTACTGGATGTGGATGATTCTGTTTGCAACTCTGACTTTAATTAGTTTATTCCAGCTTATTAAGCCACCTGCACCGACCCGTGAAGGCGGTAGTTTAGGTCTTGCTTTCCTGAGCGTACCTTTGTATGCCTATATGGCAATTAGTACGGGTTTCTCTTTTACCTTCCTGATGGATTATCCAATGGGGCAAGGGATTTACCTAGGGCAACTGGTCGAATTCTCTAGTATTTTCTTGAACTTGGCTTTGTTTATTTGGGCGGGGATGTTGCTCAAACAAACCCGAATTGTGGATTTGTTCCTGAATATTCTGCGTCCGTGGAATTTGGCACCTGAAACTTTAACCTGGCTGATTCTGATTGCTGCTGCATTACCAACGGCTTATACCGGTGCATCGGGGATTTTTGTCATTGCTGCAGGTGCGATCATTTATAAAGAAGTTTGGAATGCGGGTGGACGACGTCAGTTTGCACTGGCGGCAACAGCTATGTCGGGTTCAATGGGGGTCGTGCTTCGTCCATGCCTATTGATTGTTGTGGTGGCATCGCTGAATAAAGAAGTCACAACGGACATGCTGTATCACTATGGTTTGTATGTGTTCCTACTGACTTCAACCCTATTTTTAGTGATTTCGTTGTTCTTTGCTGAAAATAAATTCCGCATTGCTGCACCGAACATAGCTGCGCCATTGTCCTTACGTGCTTTTGGCCCTGTACTACCATATATCCTCATTTTTGTGTTGATTTGGTTGTTCTATAAATATGCTTTAGACACCAATATGAATGAGTTTACTGCACCTGTAATGATGCCGGTTATTTTATTGATGATGGTGTTGTTTGATAAATTGCGCCATGAACCTGCGCCTATTCCAGCGATGGGGCAGTGGGATCAGACTTTAGATCACAAGCCTGTAGCACAACAGACAGCAGCTTCATCTGAGCGCTCATTATTGACTGCACCTGATTCACCATTGCGTCAGTATGGTTTCTTCAAAGCTCTGCATTTATCGACCAGTGAAACGGTGGGACATATTGGGGCATTGGTAATTTTGATGGCGCTTTCAGTCAGTGTAGGTGGCTATTTAGAACGCATTGAAATTATGGAAGCGTTCCCAACCGACATTAGCAGCATCTTTATTGTGATTAGCCTGATTGTTGCCTTGATGATTTTTGTGGGCATGATTATGGATCCATTCGGTGCGGTGATTCTAATTTCTGCAACGGTTGCGCCTGTAGCTTATCAATATGGGATACATCCTGCGCATTTCTGGATGATTACCCTAATTGGTTTTGAATTAGGCTATGTGACGCCACCTGTAGCGCTGAATCACTTATTGGCAAGGCAGTCGATTGGAGATGAAGAAGTCGCTGCAGCCGATGCAGAAGTTCGTCATAAATCGTTCTATTATCGTTATGAGCGTTGGATTTTGCCTATGATTGTGATGCTTCCTGCGATGTTGATTATTGCCTATGCACCGTATGCGTTCAAGCTATTCGGCTGGTATGAATAAGCACATGGATACTTAATCACTGTCATCTTATTATTTAAAAACACCCTGTGGTTCACTACGGGGTGTTTTTTTAATAGGTTGATATGCAGGGAATACAAAGCAGCATTATGAATGCGGGGAGTGATGATTCAGGTGTTTTTGTAACAGTGGACTGCACAAAATAATGGCAAGCAAAATTAGGGCAAAGCCAATTAAACTAAATAAGTCTGGCGTTTCATGCCAAAAGCTAAAGCCCCAAATCCCTGCAAAAATAATCGCAATGTAATTGACAGGGCCAATTTGCCCAGCAGGGGCAAGACGGTAGGCATTGGACATAAAGATCTGACTGATATTGGCCAGCAATCCTGCACCAATTAAAAAACTCAATTCTTTTAAGTTGTAAGGACGCCATGACCAGAACATCGGTACAACAGAAATGAGTGTCCCAATCATGCAAAAATAAAACACAATGCGTTCAGGCGGTTCGGTTTGAGTCAGGGCGCGTACCGTGACAAAAGCCATCGCTGCTAAAAAACTGGCACTGAGTCCAATTGCGGACATGCTATTAAACATACCTGCATCGGGTTTGGCGACAAATAACACGCCAAATAAACCAATGAACGCAGCCCATAGCATTGGTTTGGTGATTTTTTCTTTAAGGAATAGCCATGCAATTAAGGGAATAAAAATAGGCGATGAATAGGTGAAGACCATCGCATTGGACAGTTTTAGATTGGCAATCGCGTAGAAAAAACCATACATGGCGGTTAATCCGACTACCGAACGCCAAGTGTGCATCCATAACTTTTCAGTTTTAAAAAAGCCCAAGCCTTTATTGAAAATGAGCGGGATAAAAATAAACAAACCAATGAAATTACGGAAAAATACCACTGTGGCATTATCTACCGTTTCTGAGGCGTAACGAACGCACACTCCCATGAGTGAAAACAGAAAGGCAGAGCAGGTCAACAGCATAATTGCTTTGAGCAAATTTTGTTGGGCAGAACCAGAAGATGTCATACAAATAAAGCCAGAATAACCTCTGGCTATTCTAGCTTAAATTGGCTACAACACTGACCCTTTATCGTATTTTAAAATGACTGATGTGAAGCAGAGGAGGCTTACTGTGCCAGTTGGGCTTCCAGTATTTTGATTTGTTCTTCTTTCAGTTTAATCAATTCATCAGCATCGTTATGTTGCTGTTTTAATAAGGCACGTTGATCATTCAGCTGATTTTGAATGTCATCTAATTTAGCCACTTCTTCTTTGGCAAGCGCTGCATTCTCAGATATAGGTGCTTTGAGTAAATCTTCTGTGACCAACTGTTTTGGTGCTGCTTCATCTTCTTGCAATGGCGTTGCTTCAGCAGGTACAGCTTTCGCTACAGACGCCGTAGTTGGGGCAGTTTCTATAGGCGCAGTATTGTCGCTATCGCCCATCCATTGAAAGATAAATACGGCAATAATGACAATAATTAACCCACCCGTAATCGCCCATAAAAGCTTAGGGTTATGTCGTTGATCTTCAGTCATGCGTTGTTGAACCTTATTGTTTTACTTTGACTGACGCGGCTTAAACTGGATCACCCCAATTTCATCTGAAACCTCTGGGATTTCAGGTTCATCAATATGTGTTGGACGGTTTTCCGTATAATCACACTCGATACATTCGATCCATTCAGCTTCGTCAGCGGTGAGCATGACAACCCGATCCATCGCCTGACATTTCGGACATTTTGCGCCTGCAATGAAACGACGTTTAATGGTCATCACGACTCCCCTAACTTCATCTAAAGTTCTTAGTTTAAGCGTTTTTGACTATGTTCGTCCAACCTTGATGACGTAATAGTGCGTCTATTTTTGGCTCGCGTCCGCGGAAATTGATAAATGCGTCAAGCGCTGAATCTTTTCCGCCAACTGCTAGAATAAACTGTCTAAACTGCTTGCCAGTTTCGGTGTTAAATAGCCCTTCATTTTCAAAGCGATCAAAGGCATCGCTGGCCAAAACCTCTGCCCATTTGTATGAATAATATCCTGCAGCATAGCCGCCTGCGAAAATATGGCTGAAGCTGTGCTGGAAGCGGTTGTAAGCTGTAGTTGGCGCAACGGCATAGTTTTGACGAATATCATCTAGCATGGCTTGAATCTGTTCCGCATTTAAAGCAGGGTTGCTGCGATGAATACTTAAATCGAACAGGGCAAATTCAATTTGGCGCAGGCTCTGCATTCCCGACTGGAAGAAACGTGCATCTAACAGTGCTTTAAGCAGGTGTTCTGGCAGGGTGTCTTGGGTTTCAATATGCGCACTCAGCATATCTAAACTATCTTGATCCCAAGTCCAAAATTCCATGAATTGGCTTGGTAATTCCACCGCATCCCAAGCGACACCATGTGTACCTGCCACAGCAATATTATCTACTTCAGTTAGCATGTGATGTAAGCCATGTCCAAATTCATGGAATAGGGTGATGACTTCATCATGCGTTAAAAGCGCGGGTTGGTCTGCAACAGGTGGGGTAAAGTTACACACCATATAGCAAATTGGTTTTTGTAAACCTTGTGCCAATTGCATGCGTGAACGGAAACCACTCATCCATGCGCCGCCGCGTTTGCCTGTACGGGCATATAGATCAAAGTAAAAACCACCAATCACTTGACCTTGATCTTCAAGTTCAAAATAACGTGCATCAGGATGCCAAACAGGGGCAGCGCGCTCAATAATATCGACATCGTATAAACGCTTGACGATGCTAAATAGACCTTCAACCACTTTCGGTGCAGGGAAATATGGTTTTAACATTTCTTGTGAAAGGTTAAATTGCTGTAATTTTAATTTTTCAGAATAGTAGCCTGTATCCCACGGTTGTAAGGTATCAATCCCATCTTGGGCGGCAATGGCTTTGAGTTCGGCAATTTCTTGTTCTGCAGGTGCACGAGCATGTTCTGCCAGTTCACGCAGGAATTGATCGACTGCTTCGACACTTGGTGCCATTTTGCTGGCAAGGGATAATTCTGCATAGTTGTTAAAACCGAGCAATTGCGCCATTTCTTGACGTAAACGCAAGATTTCTTCCATGATCGGGGTGTTGTCAAATTCAGACTGGGCTGATTGATCGGACGCGCGAGTAGTGTATGCCTGATACAAGGTTTCGCGCAAAGCACGATCATCGGCATAGGTCATAATGGCTAAATAGGCAGGAATATCCAGTGTTGCCACAGCTTGTTCCAATTCGCGTTGCTGACCATATTGTTTCAGCAATTCAACGCTGCTTGGCGGTAAACCTTTGAGCTGATCTTCGGACAATACTTTGTAATAGGCTTGGGTGGCATCCAATACATGATTGGAAAAGTCTGATGACAGTTGCGATAAACGCGCTGAAATTTCAGCATAGCGTTTTTTAGCTTCACCTTCTAAGGCCACACCTGACAGTTTAAAGTCGCGCAATGCCAGTTGAATTGCGCTTTGTTGTGCAGCAGGCAAATCTTTAAAGGTGTTGGCGTCGTGAATATGTTGATAGCTTTGATACAACACCGTGTGCTGACCCAATTGAGTGTAGTAGTCGCTTAAACTTGGTAACAGCGCTTGATACACTTCGCGGGTTTCAGGATTATTCATGACCGCATTTAAATGTGACAGCACGCCCCATGCTTCGCTCATGTTATTTTCGAGCTGATCAATCTGTTCTAAAACATTTAATTGCGCCGTCGTATTTTCAGGTACTGCAGTCAGATTATTTAAAAAGTTTTGTCCCTGCTGAATGGCATGCTCAATTTTTTGTTTTAAATCTGCCAGGGTAATTTGATCAAATTGTGGAACAGGCAAAGTTGCCTTTTCTAATGTCATGTCGGTCTGCCGATTTATTTCCTGTGTTATTTGTAGAAGTAAGGCTTCTAGAAGGATAAATCAAGCCTTGGGTGCTATTTATTCGCTCTTGTTTCACCGTGGATAGATTGAATATCTTGGATGTAGGTGCCAAAGCGCCCCTCAATGACCGATAATTTTATGAATAGATTTTGATTTTTGTAGTGTTCATATTCATCTACATTGATTCGAAACATACCAGTAGAGTCATACGGTGTTTCAATAGAATAGTAGACACTTCCTTTTTTACCATGTTTTTTAACAGCGCTTGCTTCCAATGTCACCACAGTAGGTGTACCCAAAACTAGGGTATGAAGCAGAGGAGGATAGACAACTAGATTTAAGTAAAGAAACAGAATTACAAAAATAGGGAAGAGGAGTAAAAAATAGAATTTTGGCTTTTTTTGTACATTTGTCCATGTACGTGGAATGATCCATTGTCCGTATCTATGCAGAACATAAAAGTAGATCAAAACAGCCAAATAAATCAACGTTGCAACAATGAAGGCTGTGATTTTGACTTGATTTGTTGGGGTGAAGTCTATAAAAAAGAGAGCAATCAGTGCTGAAATACTAAGTACAAAGACTAAGCATATTACATATTCATGGTAATAGTATTTAGTAATTTTCTGTGATGTCATGATTTTTAAGTGGTTTATTTTTATAGAGATATATTAAATGAAAAAGAGCACCGTAGCACTCTTTTTTATTTAGTAAAATTTACTCACCCTTTGCTTTGGCATTGGATTTTTTCTTTTTCACCTTGGTCTTTTTTTTGGCTTTGTCTTTCGGTTTGATTTCCGACTTCGCTGAGGTTTTTTTACCGTAAGAACTCGGTTTGCTTTTTGGTTTTTTCTTCGGCACAGGTTGCTCACCGTTTTCACTTAAAGTCGCCTTGCTTGGACGCTCAGAAAAAACTTCTTCGGTGGCTTCACGGCTGAACGGTTTTGCCACGCGCGGTGCGCGCATACGAATAGCACGACCTGCATGGGTGAGTTGCTGCATGAGCTCAAAATCAATTTTGCGATCTTCTAAATTGACAGCCGCGACTTTAATTTTAACTTCATCGCCCAAGCTAAAGCTTTGACCACGTACTTGTCCAATTAGACTTTGGCTGGCTTGGTCAAATACAAAGAAGTCATCGCCCAACTGGCTGACATGAATCATGCCATCGACATAAAGGTCTTTGAGAGTAACAAATAAACCAAATTCGGCTACTGCAGAAATTACGCCCACAAATTCTCCACCCAAATGCTGCTGCATATAGTGGCATTTTAGCCATGTGGTGACAGAGCGTGAGGCTTCATCGGCACGACGTTCAGTTGCAGAATAATGTTCGCCTGCATCATCTAAAGCTGCGCCCGAAAGTGGTGATGGTTTTTGTTTTAAATGCGCTTTAATGGCACGATGCAACAATAGGTCAGGGTAGCGACGGATTGGTGAAGTGAAATGCGTGTAGGCATCATAAGCTAAACCAAAGTGTCCTGCATTGTTGGCACCATAATAGGCTTGCATCATTGAGCGTAATAACACCGCGTGAATACTTGGTGCATCAATACGATCTTTAGTGGCTTCAATCACCGCTTGATAGTCGGCCTGAGTGGGTTGTTCTGGAAAATGTAGCCCAAGTAATTTGACAAAATCACGGACTTTTTGAATACGTGAAAACTCTGGCGGTTCATGCACACGGTACAGCATCGGCACATCATGTTTGAGTGCATATTCTGCTGCTGCGACGTTGGCGAGTAACATACATTCTTCAATCAGTTTATGCGCATCGTTACGGCTGCGCGGCAAAATTTCTTTAATTCCACCTAACTCATCAAAGGTCATGTAGGTTTCAATGGTTTCAAATTCCATGGCATGACGTTCGGCACGTAAGCCTTTAAGCACTTGATACAGTTGGAACAGGGTATTTAATGATTTGCGCATTTCCCGATCTTCAGGAATTGCCGCACTATCACCCTCAAAATATTGTGCCACTTGAGTATAGGTTAAACGTGCTTTGGAATGCATGACCGATGGATAAAATTCAAAACCTGTGACACGACCTGCGCGTGACAGTTTTAAATCGCAGACCATACACAAACGGTCAACCTGCGGATTCAGCGAACATAAGCCATTCGATAAAGCTTCAGGCAACATCGGCAATACAAAATGCGGGAAATAGACTGAAGTCCCACGTTCCTGAGCTTCATCATCCAACGGTTTGCCTGTGCGGACGTAATGGCTGACATCGGCAATTGCGACTACGACACGGTAACCACCGCCTGGACGTTTTTCGGCGTATACCGCATCGTCAAAGTCGCGGGCATCTTCACCATCAATAGTCACTAAGGCTAAATCGCGTAAATCAACACGTCCTTCACGGTCTTGGGCTGTCGGTTCTTGAAAGCTTTCGGCTTCTTGAATGACATCTTCAGGAAATTCATACGGCAGACCAAATTCTAAAATGGTTTGCGGAATAATAATTTCAGTTTCGGCTTTGTCTGCCATCGACTGAATAATATGTCCTGTGGCAAATTCTTCGCGGGTTGGATAGTCGTCAATCGCAATGCGCACAGAATCGCCCAATTTAACTTGGGCATGTTCAATTAATTCTTTTTCAAGGGTAATGGGTTGATGGCTATTTGGCTGGGCAGGCTGAATAAAATATTCACCATCGTATTCTGACAATTTACCAATGATTTGTTTGACACGACGCTGGGTGACTTCGGTAATAAACCCCCATGCCTTGCCTTTACGATCTACCGATGTCTGGCGGACTTTGACTTGATCGCCATTAAACACCAAACGTAGTTCGCGTTCAGGCAATAAAATATCTTCATGACCTGCAATATTGGCTGTGCCTAAACCTTTACTGTTGATGTAAACCGTGGCGTCATGAGTCGGTTGTTCTGCAGCCAGCTGGAACTTGAATCCATCTTTCATGAGCTGACCATCACGTACCATGGCAATTAAACGATGGCTCAGGGCATCAATACTTTTTTGATCGGCAATCGCAAAATGCTCTACCAAGTCTGCATGTGACTGTGCCGCTTGCAAGGTTTCAATGGTTTCTAAGATTAAGGTACGGCTTGGAATAGGATTTTCGTAGCGTTCGGCTTCAGCTTTCGCTTCAGGATCGACCCAATTTTTCATCATGGAATAAACTTCATGTCAGAAGATAGGTTTAGCATAAGTCATGTACGGAAAGACTGCACGTAAATGATTGCAATAATGTGTTTTCTGTCGTTATTTTACGATGTTTCTAGTTTTTGTGCAGCGATTGCCAAAAGTTCAGGCGTAATTCTGGTGATGAATCCTGAAAATTGTTTAAAAAATATTTAATTGAGCAAAAATATGCAAAAATTGTGGTATCGAAGCTTGCAGTGCTAGCACTTAATTTGTATTATGGCGGCACGTTACGGTGAGATGGGTGAGTGGCTGAAACCACGTCCCTGCTAAGGACGCATACGGGTAACTGTATCGAGGGTTCGAATCCCTCTCTCACCGCCACGCTTTACTTATGTCGCGCTCATAGCTCAGCTGGATAGAGCACTTGGCTACGAACTAAGGGGTCGGGAGTTCGAATCTCTCTGAGCGCACCAATAAGTAAACCGAACAGTAACGTATCGCCTAAATTGGCACACAAGTAATGCGCTCATAGCTCAGCTGGATAGAGCACTTGGCTACGAACTAAGGGGTCGGGAGTTCGAATCTCTCTGAGCGCACCAACTTAAACAATCAACCGCTTAAATGCGGCTTTTTTGTGCCTGAAATTTAGTAAACTCAAACAATAATCAGTTTATTAAAAAGAATAGCGTACTCATGGTTTTACGTTAAAATTCTTTTGAATCGTCCAATATCTGTGCATTTGATTGCAAAATGATGAATTAATACTTAACAGCCAGAAAAAAACACGTATAATGCACCCCATCAAGTCGTCGCGCTCATAGCTCAGCTGGATAGAGCACTTGGCTACGAACTAAGGGGTCGGGAGTTCGAATCTCTCTGAGCGCACCAACTTGAAATAAAAAACCGCACTTTTGATGCGGTTTTTTTGCATCTACACTATCTAAAAATGATGAAATTTTTGTGTCAAAAGCATGACCATTGTTTTACGTCTGGCTTTGAGCGAATAAACACGAAAAAAATAAGGAAAGTGCTCAATCTAGTGTAAGATTTAGCTCAATTTGAATGACTTGATGATGAGCTTATGTCTGACACGCAGCCAGCATTGTCTTTGCGCTATTTTTTAAATTTAGAAGAATCTCAAGACGGCTTTGCCCTTGCGACTTTTGGTAAAAAACAATTTACCCGTTTTATTACACCGTTGATTAGTGTGGCGATTATTGCTTGGGGCTTTTATTTGGGCTTCGATGGGGTAGGTCGCTATTATGTTGCACTCGGTGCTTTCTTTTTAATCTTGCAAACTTTAATGCGTTATTGGTTTTTGCCAATGATGTTTAAACGCCAGTTTGTAAAATACCAATTTGGAAAAAGCGAGCAAGGCATTGATTTATTTCAGGACTATGCCGAGCTGTATGCCAATGGTCGTAAACAGGTATTTCATTATAACGAGGTGCAAAATTTCGCTGTGGGTAAACTCACCTATATGCTGGAATTAAAAAATCGTACAGTGGTGATTGTACCGAAACGTGCATTTAATCTGCCTGCAGAACAAACGGTTTTTGAAAATACTTTTAAAAAGTAAGTTCTAATTTTCCCAATTTACGAGTTATTCGAGGATGATCATGAGTACACGTCCATCTAAAATTGTCTGTGTCGGTCGCAGTTATGCAGACCATGCCAAAGAATTAGGTAATGCTGTACCTGATCATCCTGTGTTATTTATTAAACCGCCAAGCAGTTTACGCAGTTTAAGTGATGGGATTACGTGGAATAAGGTCTGGGGCAATTGTCACTATGAATGTGAATTGAGTTTACGCATTGACCAGCCTTTAAATGCAGACACAGATCCTACCAAAGTATTGGATGCTGTAAGTGCAGTGACTTTGGGCTTGGATTTAACTTTGCGTGAATTGCAGGATGAACTTAAGAAAAAAGGACAGCCGTGGGAACGAGCCAAAGCGTTTGACGGTTCTTGTGTGTTGGCAGATTGGGTGGATGTATCGGAAATTCAGGACTGGAAAAACGTGCAATATCGTTTGGACATTAATGATGAATTACGTCAGCAAGGCGATACCAGTTTATTGATTTTTGATATTGCGGCATTGTTGGCAGATATTAGCCAAGTATTTAGTTTAGAACCTGGTGATGTGGTAATGACTGGTACACCTGCAGGGGTGGCAGCATTACAGTCGGGCGATCAGTTGAAGATGACCTTACAAGGACGTACTCAGGCATTTGTCTGGACGACTTTTGTAAAATAAATAGTGGTGTAAACGGTGATGTCATCAAAAGATGAGTATCACCGTTTTGTACTTGCTTTTAAATCCAATGGTTATACTTTCAGTAAATGCTGAAATTTACTGCGTAATTTATTCAGTTTCGGTGGAATGGAAAAATTGCAGTAGCCCTGATTTGGATTTTTGGCAAAGAAATTCTGATGATAGTCTTCTGCAGGGTAAAATTCAGGTGCTGCACTGAGTTCAGTCACAACATTCACACCTTCAGCTTGTAAGGCTGCAATCATCTCGGCGGCAGCTTGTTGCTGTGTAGCATCTAAATAATAAATCACAGAGCGGTATTGTGTGCCGACATCATTGCCCTGACGGTTTAATGTGGTTGGGTCGTGTGTGGCAAAAAACACCTCAAGTAATTGTGAATAGCTGATCTGCTGCTCATCAAAATCAATCAAAATGACTTCTGCATGTCCGCTGTCGCCACGGCAAATATCTTCATAGCTTGGGTTTAAGGTATGTCCACCTGCATAACCGCTGGTGACTTTTTCTACGCCTTGCAGTTGTAAAAATACGGCTTCGACACACCAGAAACATCCGCCACCAAACAATGCTTGTTGCATGATTTTGTCCTTATATTTTATGAATAAACCATTTTAAGCCTGTCTATTATTAGGCTTAGCCGTTAACGTGCAGCCGTTGGTGTTTCAAATTGAATCAGTAAATTTCCATGGCGATCTAGCAATTTCAGGGTTTTACCATAGACCTGATAATGCGTCACTTTATTTAGGGCTTCATGAAATTTCTGATCTAAGTTGTTGTTATTTAAGCAAGCCATTCGCGTGGTTGCCAATTGCCCCAATTGTAGGGTGTCACGTCCTGCGACATAACTACCGCTGAGTCGGTTACAACTATCTGAACCTGTGACTGTTTGTGTGGCGGCATCAAAGTTTAAATATGGCAAGTTTTGGCGGTTTGCTTCTGTTTTTAACATGCTGTTGCCCAATTGCGTAGCAGTCCATGTACGTTGTACTAAGTTGGCTTGATTGATTGCGCTAATTTGGCTTGCACTCGTTTGAGTTGGCATAGTTTCACATCCTGATAAAGCAATCATTGCACCCAATAAGGTGATCCCGAAGTATTTTTTTAGCATGGAATGATCTCTAATTTTTTGAAATTGTTGCTATCTAAACAAATTATGCGCCGTGGCTCTAGTTAAATTTGTATGTTTGCTGCAACTTTTTCCAAGATATGGTGTGGTTTTTTCTCTGAATTGATTGTATCTGCGCAAAATGACCAAAATAGGTCAGGGCAGCACTTTGTTCTGATAAGTCGGATGCGAATAAGGCGTGCTGATGTTTGCTGAAGAATCGAGCTGCACGCCTTGTCGAATGAGCGCGGAAAAGTCTTGGCTGTGGATATCTTTTAAGTTTTCCACACGTGGGTTAATGTGGGCACGTTGATACCAAGTTTGCATATCCCAACGATGATCCAGCGCATGCAAATCATATAAATAATTGGGTAAATAACCCGAAGCAAACAGACGATAGTCGGCAGGGAAACGTTTTTGAGATACTGCCTGAATCATGTCAAACAGCAGCGTGGTGCAATTACTGGTCAACGTATTATACCAATGCGCTTTGGCGGCTAAAGCATCGGCTTTATGCAGATATTCCTGAAACAGTGCTTGTGCTTCTTGTGGATTGAGCTGGATCGGGAAAAAATAAACTTGCTCACCCCGAATATTGCTGCGGGTGTAGATGATATCTTTTTCATCGGCAGCGACAAGGCTGAGTTCATATTGCCGAAAGAAGCCACCAATCGCAGAAAACTCTTCGTGTTTTTCTTTGCGAATTTCAATGGAAAAGGTGAGTGGCGCTTGATCGGCAAAGTCAAAACTGACTAAGGTATGCGCAATTTTTGGCCCCATCCAGTAAGAGGTGATGATATTCACCCCCGTAATCTGTTTCAGGTTAAATTGGCGGGTTTCCCAACGTTCGGTATAGCGACCATCGGCATGCCAGTCAAAATTGCGGACATTGTGCAGCGTGACCTGATCTTGTACTTGTTCATAATGCAGCATACGGGCTACTTCAGGGTTCCAGTCACGGTCTTGCTTGGCATCCATCCCAAAATACCAAAACAGCCCCAAGGTAAAACCCAAAAGATAAACCAAAATATCCTGATTGCGACTGAGCAAATGCTGAGTGATATAAATGCCCAAAATGCTGAGGGTGAAGGCTAGCCAAGTCCCAATCAGCACACGGCTCATTAACCAACCCAAAGGCTGATGAATCCACAAGGCCATACTGAGCCAAATAGAAGAAAGAACGACACCTAAACTGAAGATGAAATGCAGCATCCGCCATTCCTGAGGCAAAGTTAAATTCCGTTTAAGTCATCATAATCAAATATTGCCAAGGCTGTCAGCATTATTTTTGATAGCGGGCAAACTCAAAGGCAATCCCTGATTTTTCATCGACATGCTGTTCTGAGGCCACTTTTTTAAACTCGGCAGGAATGGCAGGATAATGCGCATCTCCCTGAACATCTAGTTCAATATGCGTCAGTTCCAAACGGTCAGCAATCGGCATAGTTTGGCTAAAAATTTCACCACCACCAATAATAAATAAAGTGTTTGGTTTTTCTGAGGCTTGAACATCGGCAACGGCTTGTTGCAAGGCATCTTCAATGCTATGCGCCACTTTTGTGCCTTCAAATGCCCAGTTTGGGTCGCGGGTAATCACCCAATTGACACGTTTAGGCAGGGTGCGTCCCATCGACTCCAAGGTTTTGCGTCCCATAATCACCACGCCACCTTGGGTGATTTCTTTGAAGTGTTTTAAGTCTGCCGAAATATGCCACGGCAATTGGTTACCCTGACCAATGCAGCGTTGTTGATCCATAGCGACTACGTGTACAACTTCTAAATTTTGAAATGACATAATTAGGCTCGTATTTTCTTAGTCTGCCAAGCATCTTTTGGGGACGTTGGGGCAATTTAAATGTTGAGATGATAAATCTAGCAACAGGCAATTAAACAGCGACAGGTGCTTTAATTGCAGGATGTGACTCATAGCCTACAATTTCAATATCTTCAAATTTAAAATCGAAAATATCTTTGATTTCAGGATTGAGTTTTAACTGACATAACGCCAGTGGTTCACGGCTTAGCTGTAACTGTGCCTGTTCAAAGTGGTTGGCATATAAATGCGTATCGCCACCTGTCCAGACAAAATCTCCGACTTCTAAATCACAGACTTGCGCGATCATGTGGGTTAGTAAAGCATAGCTGGCAATATTAAAAGGCACGCCTAAAAACACATCGGCACTGCGTTGATATAGCTGGCATGAGAGTTTGCCGTTGTGCACAAAAAACTGGAATAAAGTATGGCAAGGCGGTAAAGCAACTTGACCTGCTTCTTTCGGGTTCCAGCCTGACACGATTAAACGACGTGAATTTGGATTGGTTTTAATTTCATTGATTAACCATGCAATTTGGTCAAAACCATCTTGCTCATACAGACCATCGGCTTTTTGTGTTGCACCAAAATTACGCCATTGATGTCCGTACACTGGGCCAAGTTCACCTTCAGGACGACCAAAGCGCGCGGTTTGTTCTGCGGTAGACCATTCATCCCAAATACTGACTTTATGTTCTTGTAGATATTTGACGTTGGTATCGCCTTTTAAAAACCATAACAGCTCAATTACGATAGAACGGAAATGTACTTTTTTGGTAGTCAGCAGTGGAAAACCTTGTGCAAGGTTAAAACGCATTTGGTGCCCAAACACTGAACGTGTGCCTGTTCCGGTACGGTCACCTTTGTCGCCACCATGGTCAAGAATATGTTGGAGTAGGTCTAAATACTGGCGCATAGCGTTCTCTGGTCAAGCAAAAGAAATATTTTTTGTTTGGGCAATTCGATGCCCAGTAAATCAGAAAGAATAATAGCAGAGTTTTTAAAGTTGTGACTTTATTGTGTGTCGGAAGCGTGATGTTGATGCAGTAAAGCCAACGGCGAAAACAGGCAAATAGCCAAAGCGGTAAAGCCAATGCCTTGAGCGCCCGACAGTAAAATTTCACCGTGTTGAATCTGCATGAAAATTATTGCGAGTAACAACGCCAGTGGAATCCAAGTCAATAGTCGTGCCAACCAACCTGTGGGATGTTGTGCAGTAAAATGAATTTTGCAGTAACGACAAATTAAAAAAACAATACCTGTGGCCAGAAACATTAAAATCGCATCGAGCTTTAAGGGTTCTAAGAAGTATACCGCTGCAGTGACCAGCGCGATCACCATCAGCAGGGCAATTTTCTTTGTGACCGCAACCTGTGGGTTAAACCAAAATTCAAGCATGTGAGATATTGATGTCTGAAAAGTGTAAGTAATAGATAGCACTGTAGCATAAAAAAGGCGAAGATTGACTTCGCCTGAATGGATGAAACCTGCATTTAAATGGGTAGTAGCTTAGCTGTTTTTTTGCGGCCCCCAATCATAAATTTTCTTTTGATAGGCATACCACATCATCCAGAAACCGACCAAAATCATTGGTAAGCTCAGGAATTGTCCCTTACTCATCCATGCAATAAAGAGCTGACCATGATCGGGTTCGCGGAAAAATTCGACAACAAAGCGCGCCAAACCATAACCAATCAGGAATAGGGCAGACACTGCCATGCGTGGACGTGGCTTTGAACTAAACCACCACAGTACAATAAACAGGATTAGACCTTCACATAAGGCTTGATACAATTGCGATGGATGACGTACCAATTGTAAAGGATCGGTCGGGAAAATCATCCCCAAAGCAAAATTCGGATCGGTCACAGGGCGACCATATAATTCACCACCAATAAAGTTACCAATACGACCAAACATTAGACCTGTAGGTACACATGGGGCAATAAAATCCAAAGTTTGAAACCACGTCATTTTGTATTTTTTACACCAGAACAGCATGGCTAAAATCACGCCCAGAAAGCCGCCATGGAAACTCATGCCGCCTGTCCAGACTTGGAATAACCACAGTGGATTTTCCAAAAATTGTTCAAAGCCGTAGAAAAACACATAACCGACACGTCCACCAATCACCACGCCCAAAGCGCCGTAAAAAATCAGGTCGGAAACCATGTCTGGTGTCCAGCCACGTTGTTTGGCACGGTAAGTTGCCAAACCCCATGCAAATAAAAATGCCAGTAAATACATCAAGCCATACCAATGGACTTGTAAAGGCCCGAGCGAAATAGCAACGGGGTCAATATTTGGATAGGTGAGCATTCCTGTTCCTTGTGATTCTGTTTTGCACAGATTTTAGCTGAATGTGATGAAAAATGTTGTACATTCAATGTGTAAAGATCAAGAGTTTAAATTATGTGTATTGTGGCATTGGCTTGGCAGGTCTTGACAGACACACCACTGTGTTTGATTTCAAATCGAGATGAGTTCTATCGGCGTCCGACAGCAGCACTGGCAGCATGGTCTGATAGTCCAATTGTTGCAGGGCAAGATTTAGAATCGGGCGGTACGTGGATGGGCATTACCCCATCGGGACGCTGGGCTGTGATTACCAATTATCGTGATGCGAATGATGTTCGTGAATATCCAACTTCACGTGGGCATATTATTCAGGCTTTTTTAGAATCTGAGCAAACGCCTATCCGTTTTGCGCAAGCCTTAGAAAAACAGCAATGTGAATATGCAGGTTTTAATTTATTTGTGGGTGACACCACTCAAGCGGTGTACATGAGTAACCGTGGAGAAGCGCCGCAGGTTTTAGCTAAAGGCGTTTATGTGGTGTCGAATGGATTGATGAGTGACCCTTGGGAGAAAACTGCACGCTTACGCAAACGCTTTACGCAGGAGTTTTTACCGATGCTGCAATTGCCTGATCTTGCAACGGCAGAGCTAAATGCTGCGGCGTGGGATATTTTGCAAGATGAACGCAAAGTTGCATCTGAATTGTTACCGCAAACAGGGATTTCATTGGAGATGGAAGCGTTGTTGTCATCGACTTTTATTCAAAGTCCACTTTACGGTACACGTTGTTCCAATTTTTTACGTATGCAGGCGCAGCAATTTACATGGCTGGAAAAAACACAATATGGTGAGCAAAAGGGAGATATTGTGCAGCAACAGTTGAACATTGAGGCATAAAAAATGCCGACGTGATGTCGGCATTTTTAATTTATGGATGTTATCCAGCAATTGCTTTGCCGTCTTTACGGGTGATGACAACCGTTGCTGAACGAGGACGTGCAGTTTTATTGTTCATGTCAGTTTGTGTTGCAGGCCAATGGCTGCTTGGCGCATCAAAACTCTTTGAATCTTCACCTGGGTGCTGAACGTTAATAAAGATTGCTTTGTAGTCAGGTGTCATGGTTACACCTGTAATTTCACATTCTTTTGGCCCAACAAGGAAGCGACGTAAGTTTTTATCGGTGACTTGAGCACCAGCAATTGTACTTTGATCACCAACAGTTTTTACAACACCGCCATCACCAACTTGACCAGGTAGTGCTGCTAACATCATACAGTTTGTAACATCTGTATATGCGCCATCATCTGTTTGAATCCAAAGAACACCACGTGGGTCAAACCACATACCATCTGGACTTGAGAAGTCGTTTGCATCGCTTAAATTAGAAAGGTTAATTGTCGGATCCATACTTGCTTCAGCACCAAATAGATAGATATCCCATTCAAATGATGTTGCTGCAGTATTCTCTTCTTTAAAGCGGATAATATGACCATTGACGTTACCTTTACCACCTTCAGGATCGGTGTAGTTACGTGGGTTTGCAGGATCTGTTGCATAGCTTGAACCACGGTTCGAGTTATTGGTTAAAGTCACGTACACTTCACCATTTTCAGGGTTTACAGCAACCCATTCTGGACGATCCATTTTTGTAGCTCCTACAGCATCTGCTGCAAGACGAGCAAAAGTAAGGACATCCGCTTGTGAGCTAAATGGGTAAATAGCGTTTGTTTCGGTTAAGCCATTTTTACCATAAGCCAGTTCAATCCACTCTCCTGTGCCTGATGCATTAAATTTAGCGACATAGAATTTCCCTGAATTCATATATTTGTCGCCAGCTCGATAGCCACCATTCACATCTTTAGGATCCCATGTTGCATCTGATACAAATTTGTAGATGTACTCACCGCGCGAGTCATCGCCCATATAGAATGCAAATTTTTGCCCTTCAATTGCGCGGCTGGCGCGACAGTCTTCGTGAGCAAAACGACCTAATGCAGTACGTTTTACTGGGTTTGAGCGGCTATCGAATGGATCAATTTCTACAATCCAGCCAAATGTATTTGGCGCATTACGATAGTCTTGAGTTGCAGACTCTTTGGTTACGTTAGCAGCCCAACGATCATACATGTCTTGAGATTCAAAACCAGCTTCTGCTGTTTCCCAACCATAGCGTGAAGATTTATTCAAATACACGATGCGATCTTGCTCATCGCGTTCTGGAATTTTTTTACCATCAGCATCTAAAATATAAATGATGTTGTTTTTCGCATCACGTTTAACACTACCGTCTGCATTTTTTTCAGTTTGATAAGAGATCTCTAAGCCTAAACCATAGCGTTTAAGTGCTATTTTTTCAGCTTCACTACGGGCTGAGTATTGGTCTGTACCTGAGCGTTGGAAATAACCAATAAAATTTTCTTCAGCAGTTAAATAAGTGCCCCATGGTGTATAACCATTACCACAGTTATTTTGTGTGCCTCGAGTTTGACGACCAGCGGGAGAGAATGCTGTGTGCAGTAATGGAGAACCAGCTACAGGCCCTGCAAAATCCATGACAGTCGAAGCTGTAATACGACGGTTAAATGGTGATGACTTCACAATCTCTACAGCTTGAGTTTCAGCATTTTTCTTAATATGAACGACTGAAACACCGTGTGCATTTACTTCACGAATCACTTCATCTTCTGGGCGACGTCCATCCTTTTTAGTTGCGCCTTTTGGATGTAAGAAGGTTTGGTTGATATATTCGTGGTTCAAAACCAATAAGCCATGATCTGATGCATTTTCATCATAACGACCAGTTTTAGTACTTAAGCCAAAATAGCTCATGCCATCGTGACAGTCACCAGAGCGGAATTGGAAACTTGGGCCAGATGGAACATCTGCATCTGCATTCCAATTGCTATAAGAAGGATTGATTGAGTCACCTAAAGCATATAATACAGTTGCTTGGTAACCTTCAGGAACAGTAACAATATCATTTAAATTTTTATCTACAGCTTTAAATGTTAATGTTTCAGGCTTGGTATTGGGTTCTTCTTTACTTGTTGGTGGTGTTGCATTTGTATCTTCATCATCATCACTACATGCAGATAAAGAAGAAGCTAAAGCTAAAGCTGCTGCACCGCTTGCAGTTTTTTTAATTAAACTGCGACGGCTCATGCGTTGTTCTAGAATGTCACGAAAGTGCGTATTGTCTGAAGTGTTATTATCTAACTCTTGATCTTCATTGTAAGGCATAAAATCAGTCATTTTTTTTCCTAGCAAATTGCTTAGTCGTTTGAAAGTTATATGTAAATTAGTGGCTAAACATGACATGCGGGTTAAGCTTATGTGTCAAACTGATTAAATCCGTTCAGTTGTGATCTACACGCACAAAAAAAAGAAGCAACCATGTGCTTCTTTTTAAAATTCAATATTTTAGATTAGCTGTGACTGACTCGGCGCTTCTCAATTAATTTGCCAAAAAACAAACCAATTTCAAACAGCATCCACATCGGAATGGCAAGCATGATCATCGATAAAGCGTCTGGCGGTGTGACAAACATGGCCACAAAAAAACAGCCAACAATAATAAAGCGACGTTTTTCAACCAAAGTTTGCGTAGACACGACACCAATCATAATCAGCAAAAGTGTGACAATTGGAATCTCAAAGGTAAAACCAAAAACCAAAAACAGCTTCAAACAAAACGTAAGATAGCTATTAATGTCGGTCATCGGGGCGACTGTTTCAGGGGAAACGCTAATGAAAAAGTGCAGAATGGATGGCAAGGCGACAAAGTAAGCAAAGCTAATTCCGATATAGAACAAGCAAATACTGCCGATCAGCAAAGGCAGCGCCAAACTTTTTTCTTTTTCATATAACGCTGGTTTTACGAATGCCCAAATCTGATACAAAATAAATGGCATCGCAATGAACAGCGCGACAAAAAAGTTTAGTTTAAACGGCGCCATAAAGGTTGCGGTAACATCAGTCGCAATCATGGTTGATGTATGTGGCAACTGTGCACGTAATGGTTCCGACAATACTTGATAAGTTTTATTGGCAAAGGGCAATAAACAGAAGAATAAGGCAAGAATAAGCCCTACAATTTTAAAAAGATGATTACGCAGCACCATCAAGTGCTTGGTAATTGGCATTTCTTCTAATGCGGCTTGCTCTGCCTTCACAGGCAAATGTGAAAGCTCAGAAGCGTTTGATTGGCTCATACTGCAACCTTCATTTCAGTATAGGGCGCTGTAGTATGTTGTAGCGCAGATAAATTTGAATGTGATGTCATTTTAGTTTTAGGGAGTAACACCGCAGAGGTTTTTTCAGTATTTAAAACCAAGGTGTAATGATGCTGTTGTAAGGTATTTTTTGATACGGCATGCGGGGAATGTGTGCTTTTTGCAGTTATATCTTCAAATATTTTTTCTTGCTGCATTTCATGCATTTGTGCTTGCATCTTTGCTTCAAGTTCCTGAATACGCGCCATTTCTTGCTGCATTTGCTCGCGTAATTCAGATAAACGCAATTCGCGGTCAATGTCATTTTGAACATTACTGACCATACGTTTAATTTTAGCGTACCACTTGCCGACAAAACGCGCTGCTTCAGGGAGTTTTTCAGGACCCAGCACCAATAATGCAATGATGCCGAAAATCAGCAGTTCCGTCATTCCAATATTGAGCATAATCTCAAACCCTCAGCCTTAATGCTTTACAGTCGAATTTACATCACTGCTATTGGCTTGATGTTCAATCGTACGAGGTTCTTTCAGTTGCGCCGCTTCTGCCTCATCATCTTTTATTGATTTTTTAAAATCTTTGACCGCGCCACCTACATCTTTACCTAAGTTTTTAAGCTTAGATGTACCAAATAATAAAATGACCACAATTGCAAAAATCAGCACGTGCCAAATAGATAATCCTGCCATGATTTAGACCTCTCAATAGTTGAGCCTATCTCAACAGGTCTGTATGACAATGCGGTGACGAATGTGTTGCGATTTGACGACAAGGGATGTTTGACCTGATTTGTAAAGCTTGAAAATAAAACAGCCCGTGTTTGAAAACGGGCTGTAAGATCAATCACATCTGTTAAATCTAAGCTTGTAAACTTGCTTTAAACAGTTGCATCGCCTGACCACGGTGACTGATTTTATTCTTTTCTGCTTTCGACATTTCTGCGCTCGACACTCCCAATTCAGGCAACCAAAAGAGCGGGTCATAGCCAAAACCATTTTCACCACGAGCTTCTGCTAAAATCTCGCCTTTCCAAATACCTTGGAAAATTTGTGGTAATGGATCATCGGCATGTTCAACCAAAGCCAAAACACAAACAAACATACCTTCAATTGCTGCGCCGTCTTGACGTAGTGGTTTGAGTTTATTCAAAAGTTTTTCATTGTTGGCTGCATCATTGCCATGTTCGCCTGCAAAACGTGCAGAATAAATCCCCGGTGCGCCGCCTAAAATAGGCACACATAAACCAGAGTCATCTGCAATGGCAGGCTTTCCTGAAATTTTTGCGGCATGGCGTGCTTTTAAAATGGCATTTTCAACAAAGCTCAAACCATCTTCAACAGCATCTTCAATATTTAGTTGACCTTGCGGAATCACTTGCACAGGCAAGTCTAATTGCGCAAACAGGGTTTCAAATTCTGCAATTTTTCCCTTGTTATTGCTTGCTAAAACCAAAGTACCTTGAGCACGCCAATCAGTTGCAGCCATAATTCAGATCTTAATTTAAAATAATCTTGGATATTTTAACGGATTTTGCAGACTTAAAAGTTTAATCTTAGATAGATTTGTTTTAATACATACCAATTATGCTGAGATATAAAAAATAGGGGAATCATGACGAGCAAAATTTCAGAGATCTACCGTTATTCGAGTCAGCACCGTACATTATTGCAGCAAAGTGAGCGTTGTGGCTGTTTTTACTGTCTGGAAACTTTTGCTTATAGCGAAATTGAAGATTGGTGTGATGATGAGCAAACCGCAATTTGTCCGCATTGTGGTATAGATGCGGTATTAGGTTCTGCTGCAGTAGAAGAATTCAGCCCTGAACTGCTACAGGCCATGCAGGCAGTTTATTTCGGATAAAACAAAAAGCACCCGAAGGTGCTTTGAGATCACTTCAAACGTAGTTAAATTTATTGCGCTTGAATCCATTGGTCTGCGCGGTCACGTGCTTGACGAATTTGTTCTTGAGTTAAGTTAGCTGCCAAAGCGGTTTTCTTACCTTCAGACAAAGAAATTACTTTATTGTCGAGCATGCCATCACGGGTAGATAACTCATACCACTGATACGCACCCATATAGTTTTTCTTTTGTTCTTCCATCATGGCAAGGTTAAAGCTGGCACGGTTATCACCACGGCTAGCCGCCTTTTCAAAATATTGACGTGCTAAGACTTCGTCTTTTTTCGTGCCAATACCATCTGCCAACATACGACCTACATTTAATTGCGCAGCCGATAAACCTTGATCTGCCGCAGCTTTGTACCAAGCAAACGCTTGACGGCTGTCTTGTTGAACGTCTTTACCTTGTTGATATTTTGTCGCTAAGTAAAATTGTGCGCCTGCCTGACCTGCTTTGGCTGCTTTAATCAAGCCATTAATATCCATGGTTGAATATTGAGCCGCTTGGCTCGCTACAGAAGATGATGGTGAAACATAATCTGCATGGGCTTGAATGCTCAACAGTCCAACCAATAGCGTGGTGCTTAATAATAGTTTTTTCATAGAGCGCTCACTCGATAAATTGCGACTTCACCAAACAAATTAGGCAGATGCTTACTGAGTAAACTATCTTGTTGATTCCCATTCACGGCAAGTCGGTTAATGATGCGAATATTATTTTCGGCACAAAGTGCCTCAAAATCACGAAACGTACACAAATGAATATTTGGGGTGTTGTACCACATATAAGGTAATGCATCTGAAACAGGCATTTTCCCTTTTAAGGCAAGAAAAGAGCGAGTCTTCCAATGCGCAAAGTTCGGAAAGGTAATAATTGCCTGTTTACCCACACGTACCATATCTCTTAATAATACGTCAGGTGCATCTACTGCTTGCAAGGCTTGTGCCATGACCACATAGTCAAAAGACTGGTCTGCAAAACGGCTAAGCCCCAAATTCAAGTCTTGTTGGATGATATTTAACCCGCGACTGATCGCAATTGCAATCTTTTCTTGATCAATTTCTAATCCGTATGCACGAATATTATGCTGTTTGCTCATGTGTGCCAACAGTTCACCATCGCCACAACCCAAATCGAGTACTTTAGAATTGGGTTTAATCCACTTTTCGGCAAGTTGCTGATCAAGACGCATTACACGGCCTCCTGTGGGGTTGCTTGAAGATGTTCTGTTCCGCCCAAGAATGCACGCATGGCTTTCACGTACAGTGGAATTGGGAACAAGAACGAGTCGTGTCCTTGTTCGGCATCAATATCTAAATAGCTGACAGGTTTATGATTGCTAATTAAGGCATCCACAATTTCCTGCGAACGCTCAGGGCTAAAGCGCCAGTCGGTGGTAAATGACACCACTAAAAACTTGCATTTTGTATTCGCCATGGCTTTTTGTAAGGATTGCTCGTATTCACGTGCAGGATCAAAATAATCCAGTGCCTTGGTCATAATTAAATAGGTATTGGCATCAAAATTACGGCTAAATTGTTCGCCCTGATAGCGCAAATAGCTTTCGACCTGAAATTCGACATCAAAACCATACATAAACTTGCCAGATTTTAAGTCACGACCAAATTTCTGTTTCATGGCTTCTTCAGATAAATAGGTGATGTGTCCGACCATGCGTGCCAAAATCAATCCACGTTTTGGATAGCTGTCATGTTCCAAATAACGCCCATGATGAAAATCTGGGTCAGATAAAATGGACTGACGTGCGACTTCGTTAAAGGCAATATTTTGTGCAGACAGTTTTGGTGCACTGGCAATAATCACGCATTTTTTCAGACGGTCAGGATAATCTACCGACCACTGCAAGGCCTGCATACCACCCAAAGAGCCGCCAATAATCGAATACCAGACCTCAATGCCTAAACGATCAGACAGCATGGCTTGGGTTTTTACCCAATCTCGCACCGTAACTAACGGGAAGTCTGGGCCATAAGGACGGTTGTCATTTTCAGGGTTAGGCGATGTGGGGCCAGTAGAACCATTACAGCCGCCAATATTGTTTAGCGCCACCACAAAGAAACGACTGGTATCAATGGCTTTTCCAGGGCCAATACAGGCATCCCACCAGCCTGCTTTTTTATCGTCGGCATGATGATAACCTGCAGCGTGATGATGCCCTGATAGTGCGTGACAGATTAGAATCGCATTGGATTTATCGGCATTGAGTGTGCCATAAGTTTCGACCATGAGTTCAAAGCGGGGCAGAACACGACCACATTCGAGTTCTAAAGGTTCTTCAAATTGGAATTTTTTTGGAACAACAATGCCTACTGAGTCAGCTGGAAAAGACACGGGAATAATTCGCCTTAAATCCTGAGGATGAATAAACAAAAGGATACCACTTGGGGTATCCTTTTCAAAATGCTTTTACATGTTAGCGCAAGATTATACTGCTGCTGCAACCACTTGATCTGTGCTTAACACACCTTGTTCAATCAAGCGGTTAGTGCAGGCAATAATTGCATCGATAGATGAGGTCACGATGTTGTCATGTACCCCTGCACCAAAGGCAGATTTACCTGTGCCTTTGACTTGCAACTCAATCAATGCCAACGCTTTTGCATGTGCGCCAGAGCTAATGCTGCGTTCTTCATAATTCAAGACATCAATTGGTAATTGAAGTGCATTCAAAATTGCTGAAATTGGGCCATTGCCTTCACCACGTAAGTGCTGCGTTTCACCATTTACTACAACATCTAGTTCAATGACCTGATTGCCATTTTCATCAGACAATTTGTAGTTTTGTGTTGCATATTGTGCATCTTTTACCGCAACGTAAGTTTCTTTAAACAAGTTCCAAATTTCGCTTGCGCTAATTTCAGTGCCTTGCTCATCGGTACGTTGTTGCACAATTTGCGAGAATTCGATTTGTAAACGACGCGGCAAAGTCACGTTGTAGTTCGATTCTAACAAGTAAGCAATACCGCCTTTACCCGATTGTGAGTTGACACGAATCACTGCGTCATAGTCACGACCTAAATCTTTCGGGTCAATTGGCAAGTAAGGCATATCCCAAATTTCTTCATTTTTCTGGAACTCAAAACCTTTCTTAATTGCGTCTTGGTGTGAACCAGAGAATGCAGTAAAGACTAAGTCACCTGCGTACGGATGACGAGGGTGTACTGGCAAGCCTGTGCATTCTTCAACTGTTGCAATAATTTCGTTGATGTTTGAGAAATCCAACTCTGGTGCAACACCTTGGGTGTACATGTTCAAGGCAATTGCAGCAACGTCTACGTTACCGGTACGTTCACCATTACCAAATACACAGCCTTCTACACGGTCTGCACCTGCCATGATTGCCAATTCAGATGCGGCAATACCACAACCACGGTCATTGTGACAGTGTACTGAAATGATCACGCCATCACGACGCGCAATGTTGCGGTGCATCCATTCCACTTGGTCGGCATACACGTTTGGTGTAGACACTTCTACCGTTGCAGGCAAGTTTAAAATTACTTTATTGGTTGGCGATGCTTCCCAAATTTCAGTCACGGCATCACAAACATCTTTAGCCACTTCCAACTCAGTTGCAGTAAAACATTCTGGGCTGTACTGGAATACCCATTCTGTTTCAGGTTGCTTCGCTGCGTATTCTTTTACTTTGCTTGCTGCATTGATTGCCAATTGTTTGGCACCCGCAACATCTACATTCAAGACTTTTTGGCGGAAGGTAGGCGAGTTGGCATTATAAATATGCACAATTGCACGTTTTGCACCTTGTAAAGATTCAAAAGTACGTGCGATTAAATGGTCACGTGCTTGTACCAATACTTCAATATATACGTCATCTGGAATATGACCTTCTTCAATCAATTTACGCGTGAAATCGAAGTCAACTTGAGATGCCGATGGGAAACCAATTTCGATGTGTTTAAAACCAATTTTCACAAGCATTTGGAACATTTTGAATTTTTGTTCAATGTTCATTGGCTCAAAGATCGCTTGGTTACCGTCACGTAGGTCGGTACTCATCCAGATTGGCGCTTTGGTAATTTCGTTATTTGGCCATTGGCGGTCTGGTAAATCGACACGCTGGTACATACGACGGTATTTTTTGCTTGGATCTGCCAACATCATGTGAAAACTCCTTGAATAGTAGCGGTTGCATCGCGTGGATAACGGCAACTTACTATAAATATAGATTGTGTCTATTCTATCAATTTACAAGCTGTTTTCAGGAGGCTATCGCTAAAAGTAGAATCATGGCACTTGTAAACCAATATCTGTATGTTAATCGATCTGCAAGCGTAATAATTCCCTGTTTTTTACAGATACTGCATGTGCTGTGAAATATTTTTTTGCTATTGGCTGTTTTGGTGATAAATATAACCGCTGTTGATTTGTTCGATGCAGCTTGTTCCCATAAGTGCCATTGTGACCTCAAATTCTTCTTTTAATAGCTTAATGCTATGCGCTGCCCCTAGCGCGCCTGCAACTGCCAAGCCATAAATATACGGACGACCGACCAAAACCGCACTTGCTCCCAAGGCTAGTGCTTTAAAAATATCTGTGCCACGACGAATCCCACTGTCTAATAAAATTGGGAAATCGTGCGATAAAATTTTTCGCATCGTGCCTAAAATTTGAATTGGGCTGACCGCGGTATCTAAAATTCGGCCACCATGATTAGACACAATAATACCGTGTGCTCCGTACTGATATGCCTGCTGCGCATCGTCAGGATGTAAAATACCTTTGAGTAAAATAGGCAGTGGACTGTGTTGTAGCAACCAAGCAATATCTTCCCATGTGGCAGCCTGCTGCATCAATCCATCAAAAAGAGGGTGCTGATTTTCCTTAAGCGGAGTGGTATTTACAGATGATTGATATACCGCCCGAATATGTGCAGGCAATTGAAAAGCAGCGCGACGTTCCCGATCTCGAATGCCCATGTGCGGTGCATCAACCGTGAGTACAATGGCTTGATAGGCATAGTGTTGCGCTTGAAAAATCAAATCCAAAGCAGCTTTACGACTGCCTTGCCAATACAGTTGAAACCATTTTGCCGCGCCCGAAACCTGATTCAGTGTGCTCATTGAAGTGGTACTTAAATGACTGAGAATCATGGGGGCTTGTAGGGCGGCTGCCGCTTGCGCTGTAGCAATTTCCCCCTGTGGATGAAACAGTTGTTGGTAAGCCACGGGCGCTAAAAAAATTGGGTGTGGATACTGTTCGCCCAAGAGCTGAATTTGCGTATTTGCCCCTGCAAAAGTATTTAAATGACGGGGCAATAATTGAATATCGGCAAACGCACGTAAATTGTTGTTCAGACTATATTCATCGCCTGCAGCGCCTTCTAAATTGGCCCAAGTGGCTGCATCTAAATGTAATTGCGCCTGTTTTTGATAGTCGGCAATGGTGTGTAAATGTGGCGGGATGTGATTCAAAGCTGCCAATGGCGTGGTATTCATAACTGACTCCATTGACGAATCAGATTGTGATAATGTGCGGTTAGTGCCAATACTTCTGCTGTATCTCCAAGTTGTTGACGCAATTGCAAAATAGTCATATCTAAATTGAACAACATACTGCGTTGCCAGTCATCTTTGACCATACTTTGACACCATGTAAATGCTGCAATTCTTTGACCTGCGGTGACAGGTTCGACTCTATGTAAACTGGTGGCAGGGTATACGATGGCATCGCCTGCATTGAGTTTAACCGCATGGCTACCGTAACTATCTTCAATGATCAGTTCACCGCCCTGATATTCTTCAGGCTCACTTAAAAATAGGGTCATGGATACATCGGTGCGAATCGGGCGTCGTACTTGTGCACAATATTGCACGGCATTATCGACATGATTGCCATAAGTTCCTGTGTTTTGATAACAATTGAACATGGGTTGCAGAATGTGCAGCGGCAAGGCAAAGGACTGCAATAAAGCCTGTTGTTTTAGTGCACTGAGGATGTCTTGTGACAGAGTTACATAGCTCGGATGCTGCAGGTCAAATTGTAAATTCTGTTTAATTTTCTGTGCTTGTGCGCCTGCACTGAATTGACCATTTTGCCATGCAGCTGCAGTGTCCAATTCAGCGCGAATCTGTTGGACTTGCACTTTGCTAAGAACTTCTGGAATGTGAAGCATCATATCGATTCTTCCTGAAAAAGTTTTAATTCAAACAGCCGAATATTCGACAGCGTTGTTCAACATGCAAAGTTCGAGCGATAGACAGTATGCAAAATGATCTATCCCTCGAACCCATATCTGCAGCCTGTTTGTAGAGGAACACAGATTAGCTGCAACAACTTAGAACTTGTAATTCAAACTGAGTGCTGCTGAGCGCGGCTGTCCAAGAACCACACGACCACCACCATTGTTGAGGGTGCTGATATATTCTTTATCGGCAAGGTTGTAGAGGTTGAGATTTAGTGAAGCATGCTTGTTAAAGTTGTAGCCTGCTAAGGCATCAAATACGACATAGCCTGGAATATTTGGCATGTTGGCAGGTGCGTTGCTGTCAGTCACAACACGTTTTTGTTCATCGACATAGCGAGCACCTAAACCAAATTTAAAGCCCGCCCAGTCGTAGGTTGACCATAAGCTTGCAGTCCATTCAGGTGACCAGCGTTCAGATAATGTTGTGCTACTCGATGAGCGTTGATTCAGTTGTTTAACTTTCATGTGGGCAACGCCTGCAGAAACATTCCAGGCATCGGTAATTTGACCTACAGCACTTAGCTCAACACCATCGACACGTTTTTTGCCTTCCTGCACGGCAAGCTGGGAAATCGGATCAATGGTCGATTGATTTTCATTTTCTGTGCGATACGCTGCAGCAGCCACAGCCAGTTTGCCTTGCAATAACTCCCATTTGCTGCCTAATTCATAATGATGGGTTTCTTGAGGCTGCGCATTAATGGCGTCATTGCCTGATTCAGACAGCGTGAAGTTGGTGCTGCCGGGTGGCGTTAGTGATTTTGCATACGCAGCGTAAATACTGCTATTTAATGTAGGCTTATATACAGCGCCAAGTTTCCAGCTGAACAGCGTATCGTGGGTGCTCAGATCTGTGGCCACCAAAGCATTTCCCCCACGTGGCAGAGTAAGCCCTTGATAATCTGTTTCATAATAATCGACCCGTACGCCACCATTCAGTTGAAAACGCTCCCCAAATTTTAGAGTATCAAATAAATATGCGGCTGCCGTTTGGGTTTCACCATCGGTATAACCGCCATTATAAATAAGCGCTGGCATGGCTTGATTGCGGTCTGGGTGATAAAGATTGGCCCACGGTGTATCGGCAGTGGCTTCGCCAGGCATCTGGGTTGCCATGAGTTTGCTAGATTGCTGTTCTTTTAAAAACTCCATGCCTGCAACAACATCATGCTGTACTGCCCCCGTTTTGACACTCCAGTTTAAAGTGCTTTGATTGGCCAGAATTTTATTTTCTTGATCGACGCCTTGGCGGGAGCGATTTACTTCCCAGTCGGCAGGGTTTGATGAACCGTTGGTTCTTAAACCACTAGAACCCGTGTTGAGGCCTGTCAGCACCCGATTCATGTGGGTTTTTGCTACACGGGTGATATTGGTCAGTTTGAGTTGATCGGTTAAATCACTTTCAATTTTCGCGGTGAACATATCGGCATCGACATCTTCATAGTCATTAACGTGACCATAAAAATTTTCCCGATTGACCTTAGGCGCAGTCGCCAACACAGAGTCTGTATTGTAAAAGCCTTGCATGCCCACCGTTGGAATGCCACCATCTGGAATATTGCGTTGTCTGATGTGTTGAGAATATAAATAAAGGCGTGTGGCAGTATTTAATCCAAAGGCAATAGAAGGGGCGATGGCATAACTATTGTTTTCAATATAGTCACGTCCTTCTATGCCGCCTTCTTGCCCCATTACATTTAGACGAAATGCGGTATTCGGATTGATGACTTGGTTAATGTCAGCAGAAAGTCTTGTATGTTGTGCTGTGTTGTAAGTTGCAGAAATTTCCTGACTATTTTCACTTTGCGGTAATTTGCTGACCAAATTGATATAACCCGATGCTGCACCACGACCCGCTTCTGAACCCGATGGGCCTTTGACAACTTCAATTTGATCAATGTTAAATACATCACGGCTGATTGCGCCTAAATCTCGGACACCATCAACATAGGTCGAGGTTTGGGTGGAAAAACCACGCATTTGAAAGGCATCGCCAGCACTAGTATTGCCATTTTCTCCCAATTGTAGAGTAATGCCTGGTGTATTGCGTAAGGCTTCAACTAAGGACGTTGCGCCTTGTTCTTGTAGCATTTCTTTTTTAATCACAGAAATTGTTTGTGGGGTATCTAACAACGGCTGAGTGTATTTTGCGGAACTTAAGTTATCTGCCTTGTATTTGCTTTCAGCTTCAGATTTAACCGTAATAGTGGGAAGCTGGGTGACGTCATCTTCAGGGTTTGCTGCATGAGCAAGTAGCGGAAGAGAGGCGGCTAAAGCCATCAGTTGCGCAGAGCGGTTGTGTTTGCGGCTTTTGATCTGTGCCATTTATGGTATTTCCCTAAATTTAAACCAACAGGAGGCCACGCTTTATTCAGCGTTTTTAGTTCAAAATGAATAAAGTGTGAAGTTGTTGTTATGACGTCTATAACAATTGTTGCTAATTTTATTGAGAATCATTATCAACAACAATGTGTAGAATGGTGCTTTCCTTTAATTCTTATTTGAAAATAATAATCATTATCAATATTTTTATTTAAGAAAACGATGTGAACGTGAATGACTTGGGAGTAAATACAGAAAACCCTGCCGAAGCAGGGTTTGAGATGAAGTTTAAGACTTAGAAGTCATAAGAAACAGAGAGCCAGTAGTTACGACCTGCTAAATATGTACCTTCAGAACTGCGTCCGATAGATAGATATTTATATGCCTGTTGTGTATCACCATTGATATCGATGTAATCCATATTTTGGGTAAAGTCTTTATCTAGTAAGTTGTTTACCGCAGCATTAATACGAATGTGATCGTTAAATTGATAGCTTGTGCCTAAGTTAAAGAGGTTATACCCAGAGAACTCATTATTTGTTTGTACTTCAATGCTTTGTGAGCCGGCATCTGTTGGTTTGGCAGTAAAGCGAGGGCGACCAGATTGGTACTCATGTTGTAACCAAATATCAAATGCATCATTAATATGCCAAGTTGAAGTCAAGTTAAGTAAATGTTTAGCAGTTGATTCTAAAGCATACCCTTTATCATCACCTTTGGTGATTTCTGATTCTGTAAAGGTGTAGGAGGCTTTGATATCCCATTCTGGGATAATTTGGTACTGCAATGAAGTTTCTAATCCGTAAATTTCTGCTTCATCAGCATTAAAGCTTTTACTAAAAGAGGTAACTTTGTTGCTGAAGTTAGAACAGTTATTGGTTTGACAGCTAAATGTTTTAGAAATAATTTTATCTTCAACTTGGTTGAAGAATGCTGTTGCCGTTAAATTTAAAGCATCAGTCGGTTGATAATTAAAACCAAGTTCATAGTTGACTGAAGTTTCTGGATCTAGATCAGGATTTCCGAGACTTGGTGTTGCACCTTGTCCACTATAACCATTGATACCGTTATACAAATCTTTGGCTGATGGAGTTTTATAGCCTGTGCTGACGCCTCCTTTAATCGTTAAGTCATCAGTTGTATTCCATACTAAATATGCGCGCGGGCTAAACTGTCCACCAAAACCACTGTGATCCTCAAAGCGTCCACCAAAGGTAAAATAAAGGTTATCTCTTAATTGCCATTCATCTTCAGCATACAGTGACCAAGTATCTTGAGTAAATTCTTTACCAATGCCTGCGATATCATCTGCAATAGTAGTGTCTTTATATTCGGTGCCAATAGTGAGTTTGTGGTTCGCAATTGGAGTGACTAAATGTGAGTCAAAGACTAAATCAGTATTTTCTAATTTGCGGGGTTGTCCTGCAAGTGCTGGAAATGCATCCGTTGGAATGGTGCGTCCTTTAGTCTCAGTTGTATTCTGACTGATATAAGTTTTCCACAAACCGAAGTTATATTGTCCATCATGACCTGCAGCAATTTGAATACGATTAAACTCAAGTTCATCTTCATATCCTGCAATACCGCCACGAGAAATGAAGTTACCCAAACGTTGATCTGAATTGTCATATTTTTGAGTTGATGAAAAACCATCGATCCAAAAAGAGTTTTGATCATCAAGTTTAAAGTCTAATTTTGCACCGATATCATAATTATCAGCTTTGCTTGGGCGTGGGTCACGACCTGTTGAACCCTGAATACGCTCTGAACGTTGACGGTCTAAATAGCTGCCACGTAGTTGCAAACCTAAACGGTCATTGATCAGTGGTCCATTGACGACAAAACTGGTTTTCCATGAGTCTGCTTCGGCATTACTTTCCATGACATTACCGCTGACAGTGACATTCCCATTCCACTCATCAGACACTTTTTTGGTAATGATATTGATCACACCACCCATCGCTTCTGAGCCATAGCGAGTAGCCATAGGTCCACGAATCACTTCAATTCTTTCGATTGCAGCCAGTGGGGGTAAAAATCCGTTTGATGTTTCTCCAAAACCATTTGGGGTAACATCTGAAGAGGTAGTTTGACGACGACCATCAATTAAAATTAAGCTGTAATCATTTCCAAGACCACGCATTTTTATATTTAGACCAGAGGTTTTACCGACACCAGAACGTATATCGATACCAGGAACATCTGCCAGTAAGTCTGCAATGCTGGTCGCATTTTTTTTCTCAATATCTTCTTTACTGACTATACTTATAGATGCGGGTGCATTTTTTAGCTCTTGTTCAAAACCTGCCGCTGAAACCACAATTGTGGAAAGTTGGTGGGTTGAAGTCGCATCGGTAGAGGTATTTGCGAAAACAGCAGTAGAGGTTGCCCCAAGTAATGCAAGACACAGCGGGTGTAGGTTGAACTTAGCCATAAAATTATATCTCTAATATGAATCAATGATCCTAATTCAGACCTATATGGTAATTAGAATCATTCATGAAGGAGTTGGCTAATAATAATGATAAGGATTCTTATTTACAACAAGAAATATACACAAAGTTGAAAATTTACAGAAAATAGCGTGCCGATTAAAAAAATTCAGTCGAGATCAGAACGTATTTTGTATATCCTTTAATGTTGTCATATAATGTGGCACTTTTTTATAAACTGTTATTACTAACTATATCGAGGAAGCCATGCAAGTAACTTCTGAAGCGGTTTCGGGCGTTGCCCGTCGTTTAAATGTATCTGTACCGACGAGCCGTATTAACGAGCAGTTTGAAGCTCGCTTGAAACGCACTGCCAAAACTGTGAAGATCAACGGCTTCCGTCCAGGTAAAGTGCCTGTAAACGTTGTTCGTCGTGAATACGGTGCGGGTATTTATCAAGAAGTGGTGAACGACATTATTCGTGACACCGTTTTTGAAGCAATCCAACAAGAAAAAATCAACGCTGTTGGTATGCCAAATATCGAAAAAACTGAAATGAAAGACGACGCTTTAGTTTACGAAGCGACAGTTGAAGTTTATCCAGAAGTTGAAGTGAAATTTGACGGTTTAGAAGTTGAACGTAAGTCTTCAGAAGTGAACGACAAAGACGTTGAACAAATGCTTGAAAATCTTCAAAAGCAACGTGCTTCTTGGGCAGAAACCAAAGGCATGGCGAAAAAAGACATGCAAGTGACTTTTGACTTTGAAGGCACTGTAGATGGTGAGAAGTTTGAAGGCGGTGCAGCTGAAGACTTTAAATTAGTACTTGGTTCTGGTCGCATGATTCCTGGTTTTGAAGATGGCATCGTGGGCATGAAAAAAGGTGAAGAGAAAGTTATTGATGTAACTTTCCCTGAAGACTACCAAGCAGCAAACCTTGCAGGTAAAGCAGCTCAATTCAAAATCACTGTGAAACTTGTTGAAAAGCAAAAACTTCCAGAAATTGATGCTGAATTCCTACAAATCTTCGGTATTTCTGAAGAAGATGGCGTAGACAAATTAAAAGCTGACGTTCGTAAAAACATGGAACGTGAAGTGAAAAACGGTTTACGTAACCAAGTAAAAGGTGCAACTTTTGATGCACTCGTTGCGGCAAACGAAGTTGAAATTCCGTCTGCAATGGTTGCTCAAGAAATTGACCGTCAACGTCAACAAATGATTCAGCAATTCACACAGCAGTTTGGTGCGCAAGGTGCAAAAGCATTTGACTCAAGCATGCTTCCAGATGAGTTGTTCAAAGAACAAGCTGAAAAATCTGTAAAACTTGGCGTATTGGTTAGCAAAGTATTAGAAAATGCTAAACTTGAAGTAGATCAAGCGCGTGTAGATGCTTACATCGAAGACATGGCTTCTTCTTATGAAGATCCAAGCGAAGTGATTGAATACTTCAAAAACGACAAACAACAACGTTCACAAATTGAAGCTGTTGTTTTAGAAGACCAGGTTGTAGATCACATCTTAGCTTCTGCAAAAGTTACAGATACAACTGTAAGCTATGAAGACTTATTGAAAGAGCAGCAAGCTCGTCAACAAGGCTAATTTGCTTTGATACAAAAAGGCGCTTCGTGCGCCTTTTTTATTGCATCGCGGTTTTCAGTTTTTCAGAGATTGATCGCATTTAACTCAAAATATCTACGATTTAAGCCGTGAATATTTTGCAATTTAGACAATTATCCCTCATATTGTGAACATGAGTCGTGTCACAAGAATTTAGGAATAAATAACCATTATGTATGTTCCAACAATTGAAAATGCTTTAGTACCCATGGTGGTCGAACAATCATCTCGTGGTGAGCGTTCTTTTGATATTTATTCACGTCTTTTACGTGAACGTGTCATTTTCTTAACGGGTGAAGTCGAAGATAATATGGCCAACTTAATTGTGGCGCAGATGTTGTTTTTAGAAGCTGAGAACCCAGATAAAGATATTCACCTTTACATTAACTCACCAGGTGGTTCAGTGACTGCAGGTATGGCAATTTACGATACCATGCAATTTATTAAACCAGACGTCGTGACTTACTGTATGGGACAAGCAGCATCTATGGGTGCATTCCTGTTAAATGCAGGCGCAAAAGGTAAGCGTTACTGTCTTGAGAATGCCCGCGTTATGATTCACCAACCATTGGGTGGTTTCCGTGGTCAGGCATCAGATATTGAAATTCATGCGCGTGAAATTCTATTCATTAAAGAGCGTTTGAACCGTTTAATGGCAGAACATAGTGGTCAGGACTATGAAACTGTCGCAAGAGATACCGACCGTGACAACTTCATGACTGCGCAGGCAGCGAAGGAATACGGTCTTGTGGATGAAGTTTTAACAAAACGTCCATAAGTTTTAAAGATTGAGATATTGGAGTGACTATGTCCGAACATCCTCAGGGACAAAAACATTGTTCATTTTGCGGTAAAACGCAGTCTGAAGTCGGGAAGCTGATTGCAGGCGAGGACGCATACATCTGTAATGAATGTGTGGACGTATGCTTAGACTTGGTTCAGACCAGTCAACAAGTTGAGTCGGGTGATTGGGCAACACGTCCATTGCCAAAACCACATGAAATTCGTGCTGCGCTTGATCAGTATGTAATTGGTCAAGATACTGCGAAAAAAACCTTATCGGTTGCAGTATATAACCATTACAAACGCCTAAAAGTGAGCAATCAGGCGCATAAAGCAGGCGATGCTGTCGAAATCTCAAAAAGTAACATCATGTTGGTAGGTCCAACGGGTTCGGGTAAAACCTTACTTGCACAGACCTTAGCACGTCTATTAGATGTGCCTTTTGCAATGGCAGATGCCACGACTTTAACCGAAGCGGGTTATGTGGGTGAAGATGTCGAAAACATCGTGCAAAAGCTGTTGCAAAAAGCCGATTACGATGTAGAAAAAGCACAAAAAGGCATTATCTACATTGATGAAATTGACAAGATCACGCGTAAGTCTGAAAACCCATCAATTACTCGTGATGTGTCTGGTGAAGGTGTTCAGCAAGCCTTGCTCAAAATGATTGAAGGCACGGTGGCTTCTATTCCGCCTCAAGGTGGACGTAAGCATCCGCAGCAAGAATTCATTCAAATTGATACTTCAAATATCTTGTTTATTTGCGGTGGCGCATTCTCTGGTTTAGAGAAAATTGTGCAGCAACGCCAAGAAAAAGGCGGCATTGGTTTTACGGCAGACGTGAAGAAAAAAGATGAAGGCAAGAAATTGTCTGATTTATTTCGTCAGGTAGAAGCAACCGATTTGGTGAAATTTGGCTTAATTCCAGAGTTCATTGGTCGTTTGCCTGTAATTGCAACGCTAGACGAGCTAGATGAAGATGCATTGATGCAAATTCTGACCGAGCCGAAAAATGCCTTAACCCGTCAATATCAATACTTATTCGAGATGGAAAATGTCGATTTAGTCTTTGAAGATGCAGCATTACGTGCAGTGGCGAAAAAAGCCCTTGAACGTAATACAGGTGCGCGTGGTTTGCGTTCAATTCTGGAAAATGCCTTGCTCGAAACCATGTACGACTTGCCAAGCCGTACCGATGTTGGCACAGTGGTAGTGACTGAAGCGGTGATTGAAGAAGGTGCTAAACCTGAATTTCAGACCGAACGTCAGCCTCAAACAGAAGAACCTGCAGCAGAAAAAATTGACTTAAAAGTATTAGACAGCAAAACTGCTTAATACGCTATTCGTCTGAAACGTGCCGAAACGCTAGGTTTCGGCACGTTTTTTATTGTCAAAAAAATCAAGGCAGTGTTAATCTTAGACCTAGGCGTGGATGCCCATTATTCAAAACAACAATTGCAAAATGAATTTGCAGCGTGATTTCAAAAACGTGATTTACAAAAATAAGAAACGCAGTGAGGGATAGACATGCGTGGTGTCGCAATCTTGGTCGTGACCAGTTTAATGTTGCTGGGATGTCATGGCAAAAAAAACGTGGTGCAACAAACGCAACCACCTAGTACCTTAAAAGTTTTAGATTTAGAACAAAAACCTGGTTTTGTAGAACAACACCGTTTGGGCATGATGACCATTGGTGGTTGGGTCAATCAAAAACTAGGGCAAAATTTTAAACCTGTTCAGGCACAACATGCCGATGCTGCCATCGTGTATTTATATCGTCCAGATTCCAAATGGAACAGACAGGAAATTGTCGCGACCAGTATGTTTATCAACAAACATCGGATTCCAAGTTTACTACACAATCATTATTACTGGGTTGAACTGGCACCAGGTGCGTATCGTCTGAGTGTGAGCCGTCCTTTGGGGGCATTACATTTCCAAAAACCAAAGTATTTGGATTTTCAGGTACAGGCAGGGCAGTCGTATTTTATTAAGTATGATGAAGAAAACCTAAGTACTCGCAAAGAAGTTTCTGGGCCTTTAATGCTCATGCCTGCAAGTACGGCACAACAGGAAATTGCATTTACTCAACTAAAAACAGAAAGCTATAACTTTGTCGCGGAAGATCAAACCACAGGCAAGTTGCGTAAAAAGCCACAAAAAATCAAGCATGAAAAATATGACCCTGCAGAAGATGTACATTTAACCCAACCCTTTAAATTGTGGGATCCGAGAACGTGGTAAAGGCTTGTATCTTTATCTCATGCATTGCTTTTATTTATTTCCAGTAAGCATAAAAAAGCACCCAATGTTGGGTGCTTTTTCGCTTATTACTAAATTGGAATATTATTCTGCTGCAGCATCTACAACGGGAATCTTGCCAATTTTAGCTTGCCAGATTTTTGGTGCAATCGCGTGGATAGATGTACCATTGACATCTACCGCAACAGATACAGGCATATCTTCAACTTTGAATTTGTAGATTGCTTCCATACCTAAGTCTTCAAAAGCAACCACTTCTGCTTCACGTACTGCTTTAGATACGAGGTAAGCCGCACCACCTACAGCCATGAGGTAAGTCGCTTTGTGATCTTTGATCGCTTCAATTGCTGCAGGACCACGATCTGCCTTACCAATCATACCGAACAAACCTGTGTGTTCTAAGACTTGGCGAGTAAATTTGTCCATACGAGTTGCAGTTGTCGGACCTGCAGGACCAACGACTTCATCACCAACAGGATCAACAGGGCCAACGTAGTAAATGAATTTGCCTTTTAAGTCGACTGGTAATTCTTCACCATTGTTGATCATGTCGACCATGCGTTTATGCGCAGCGTCACGACCTGTGTAAATTGTACCGTTTAATAACAACGTGTCGCCCGGCTGCCAAGAGTTCATTTCTTCTTGGGTAATGTTGTCTAAATCTACACGTTTAGATTTAGATGAATCCCAAGTTACTTCTGGGTAGTCCTCAAGTTTAGGCGCTTGAATATGCGCTACACCTGAACCATCTAACTGGAAGTGTGCGTGACGAGTTGCCGCACAGTTTGGAATCATACCCACTGGTTTGCCTGCAGCGTGGCAAGGGTAGTCTTTGATTTTAATATCAAGAACTGTGGTTAAACCACCTAAACCTTGTGCACCAATACCAAGTGCGTTCACTTTCTCGAAGATCTCGATACGGAGTTCTTCCATTTTGTTTTGTGGGCCACGACGTAATAATTCGTCCATGTTGATTTCTTCCATGAGTGCTTCTTTTGCAAGCATCATGGCTTTTTCGGCAGTACCACCAATACCAATACCAAGCATACCCGGTGGACACCAGCCTGCGCCCATAGTCGGAACAGTTTTAAGTACCCAATCTACAATTGAGTCAGATGGGTTCAACATCGCCAATTTAGATTTGTTTTCTGAACCGCCACCTTTGGCAGCAACTGTAATATCTACTTTGTTACCCGGAACGAGTTTGTAGTGAATTACTGCAGGGGTGTTGTCTTTGGTGTTTTTACGACCAAATGCAGGATCAGCCAATACCGATGCACGAAGTACGTTTGAGTTTTCTAGGTAACCTTGACGTACACCTTCGTTGATCGCATCGTCCAAGCTCATGGTTAAATCAAATTTAACGTCTAAACCCACTTCAAGGAATACGTTTACGATACCAGTATCTTGACAGATTGGACGATGACCTTCTGCACACATACGTGAGTTAATTAAGATCTGTGCAATCGCATCTTTCGCAGCTTTGTTTTCTTCACGATCATAAGCACGGCTCATCGCTTGGATGAAGTCTTGTGGATGATAGTAGGAAATGAACTGAAGCGCGTCTTTGATCGAAGTGATCAAGTCATCTTGCTTGATAATAGTTGTCATATCAAAAATCTCTTGAGCGGGCGGATAGCTAGCGGGCTAAATTATAAGATAAAATGCAGCGATTGTGGGCACTTTGATCAAGCTTTGGGCGAAAGTTTAATATCAGTCGTTAGCTTGAGAGAATTTGTGAAATATCCATAAAATTATGTCGTCAAAACGGGCCATGATTTTGCTGTTTTGTTGGTGCAAATTCAGCTATGTTCAAAGACTTCTTTGGAATGATGTTTGGGGTAAATATGAATGATCACACGCATTTAGCTGCTCAGATTATCCCCATTTATCAACGGCATGCAAAAGCGTGGACAGACTTGCGCGGTCAGTTGTTATATGAAAAAACTTGGCTGGATCGTTTTCTTGCTTATTTGCCTGCGCAGGCCAAAATATTAGATTTGGGCTGTGGTTCGGGGCGTCCTATTGCTGCATATCTATTACAGCATGGGCATCAACTTACAGGAGTAGATAGCGCAGACAGCATGCTGGAGATGGCACGTGAACATTTTCCTGAACAGTGCTGGATTGAAGCCGATATGCGCTCAGTGAACTTGAATCGGTGCTTTGATGGTATTTTGGCGTGGGATAGCTTTTTTCATTTAACGCCAAACGATCAGCGCTGCATGTTCGAGAAATTTGCGCAATGGTCTACCGCCAATACAGTTTTAATGTTTAGCAGTGGACCTGCTGCGGGTGAGGCGATTGGGGAAATGTTTGGTGAAGCACTTTATCACGCCAGTTTGTCGCAGGATGAATATCGGCAATTGTTAAAAGATTATGGCTTTAAAGTTGTGAAAATGCTCGCGGAAGATCAGGACTGTGCAGGGCATACGGTGTGGTTGGTGCAGAGGTTTTAAAAATAGATTGGATGGAGCTAATCAATTTTTGTAGTGATCTATGAATCTACAGTGTGGAATAAAAAAACCACCCAATTTTTCAATCAGGTGGTTTGTAAAACTTAACTTTACGAATTATTGAGCTGCTTGTTGCTCTGCCTGAATCGCAGTCAATGCAATCGTGAACACAATGTCATCTACCAATGCACCACGTGACAAGTCATTCACTGGCTTGTTCAAGCCTTGTAGCATTGGGCCAACACTCACCACGTTAGCAGAACGCTGTACTGCTTTATACGTCGTGTTACCTGTGTTCAAGTCAGGGAAAATGAACACATTGGCGCGACCTGCAACTTGAGAGTTTGGTGCTTTAGAGCGACCAACACTTTCAACCGATGCTGCATCGTACTGTAATGGGCCATCAATCAGTAAGTCAGGACGACGTTGTTTCGCAATTTCAGTCGCTTTCGCTACTTTTTCTACGTCAGCACCAGCACCCGAAGTACCAGTTGAGTAAGAAATCATGGCAATACGTGGGTCAATACCAAACGCTTTTGCAGAGTCAGCAGATTGAATCGCAATTTCAGCCAATTGTTCAGCATCTGGGTCTGGGTTAATCGCACAGTCACCGTACACATATACTTCATCTGGTAACAGCATAAAGAATACTGAAGATACCAATGAATAATCAGGTGCAGTTTTAATGAGCTGGAATGCGGGACGAACTGTATTGGCTGTAGTATGCACAGCACCAGACACCAAACCATCAACCTGATCAAGTGCTAACATCATCGTACCTAATACGACAGTGTCTTGCAGCTGTTCACGTGCTTGATCGTCAGTAAGTTTGCCTTTACGCATCGCAACCATTTTTTCGACATAGTTTTCACGAATCAAGTCAGGATCAATGATTTCTAAGTCGTGTGGAAGCTCAATACCACGTGCTTTGGCAACATCGACTACCGCTTCTGGTTTTGCCAATAATACGCAGTGGGCAATACCACGTGATTGACAAATCGCTGCAGCTTGAACGGTACGTGGCTCATCACCCTCTGGAAGCACGATACGTTTTTTCGCTGCAATAGATTTTTGCACCAATTCATGGCGGAACGCAGAAGGCGATAAACGTGGTTTATGCGTATCGCTGATTAATTGGGTTAACCATTCTGCATTGATGTGACTGGCCACAAAGCGGGTAACTTGTTCTGCACGCTCAGTATCATCTACAGGAATTTCGTTGCTCAGGTTTAATAACTGTTGTGCAGTTTCAAAGGTACTCAATTTAGTATGTAAAATTGGCAAGCCATTTTTCATTGCTGCTTGGCAGAACTCTAAAGCTTGTGCGCTTGGTGCTTGATGTTCAGTTAACACCAAACCTGCAAGTGGAATACCATTGCTGCTGGCTAAGCTACTGGCAAGCAATACATCGACACGGTCAGAACCACTGATAATCAGCTCGCCTGCAACGAATTTATGCATTTCGTGTTCAATATTCGATGCAATTAAGCTGCTGTGTAATACACGGCGCTGCGCTGCTTCACCTTGGTTAATCCATTCTGCAGAAATGTGTGCAGCCAAGTCCGACATGCGTGGCACACTTAAAGTATTGCTGAATGGCACCAAGCCAATCACTGGCATGCAATCTTTACCAATCATTGGATGTGTAGTTTGAATTTTGCTGACAAACTGGTTGGTGTCGCTAATTAAACGTAAGTTTGGATCAAGCGTAACAGGAATTTGTGCAGAATCTTCTGGTAAACCTTTGGTACGCATAAACAATACGCCCGCAGTACGCTCACAAGTTGCACCACCAAAGAAACGTAATTGATTGTCTACTTTTGACGCTGTTTTAACAGCATTGTTGATGTCGGCATTGCTGACAATAATGACTTTTGCATCAAGTGCTTTAGCCAAATTTGCATTCAATTCAGTTGCAAATGGATCACGTCCGTTTGGCAACACGCCTTCTACAATAATGATATCGTGATGTTTAGAAATTTCACGATGTAAACGAACTGCATCTTCAAGCAATTCGTCATTTTCATCATTTTTTAAACGCTCAGTCAGCGCAGTATAAGAAATCGGCTCAACTGTTTCATGCTTGAACAGGTGACGATACAACGCAGTTGTGCGGTCTGCTTCAGGTTGTAATTCTTGTGAAAAAGGCTTTAAGAAACCTGCTTTTACGCCTTGGCATTCCAAAGCGTAAATTAAACCTAAACATGCTGATGTTAAACCAACACCAATTTCTGTAGGAACCAAAAGTATTGTTTTCATAATTTTTTCTAAATCGTAAAGGGGCTGATTGAAAGTGGCTGAGCACTACGATTGCTTAAGCAATCGCAGCGTCACATTCAGACTTTTTTGCAGCTGACTTTAGCTCCTCTGCAACTTGCGCAGTTTCTTTCGCAATACGGCCTTCTTCGTCAGTTGGTACAACCCAAATTTGTGGACCGCCTGTACCTGCATCAATACGACCTTCAGTACCGCGTTTTAAGCTGTCATTGCGTTCTTTGCTGAAGTTAAAGCCAAAGTGTGGCAAGTAAGATACAGTTTTTTCACGGATGTACGCAGAGTTTTCGCCAATACCACCTGTGAAGAATAAGCCATCTAAGCGTGGTAAACCACAGCTAAGTGCAGCTAAAGATTTAGCTAAACGGTAGCAGAATACTTCAATTGCAAGCGTTGCATCTTCGTTGCCTTGTTCAGATGCTTCAATCAGGGTACGCATGTCGTTCGATAAGCCTGACAAACCAAGTAAACCACTTTGGCTGTTTAGCATTTTGTCAATTTTGTAGATATCCCAACCTAAGTTGCTTGCAAGGAAGCTGTGTAAGCTTGGGTCTACATCACCACTACGAGTACCCATCACCAAACCTTCAAGTGGGGTTAGGCCCATCGATGTGTCTACACTTTGACCATTCCAGATTGCACAAGTCGAGCTACCGTTACCCAAGTGAGCAGTTAACCAGCCACCTTGTTTGAAGCTGCCAGCCAACTCTGAACCGCGCTCTGAAACGTATGCGTGACTTGTACCGTGGAAGCCATAACGACGTACGTTGTGGTCGGTATATAAGAATTTAGGCACTGCATAACGGTAAGCGTGAGCAGGCATCGTTTGGTGGAATGCAGTATCAAATACAGCCACTTGCGGAAGTTCTGGGAACAAACGCATTGTTGCTTCAATACCCACCAAGTGTGCAGGGTTGTGTAAAGGTGCAAGCGGAGTTGCTTCACGAATACGTTGCACGATTTCTTCAGTTAATAATTCTGCTTTGGTTAAAGTACCGCCGTGTACAACGCGGTGACCAATGGCTTGTGGCTTATATTGAGATAAGCGACCAAGAATAGTTTCCAATGCTTTTTCATGGTCAGCATGTGGAATAGAAAGTTCGAGCGGCTCACCACCTGCGGTAATGCCTTTAATGCGCGCATCAGCAGAACCTAGATTTTCTGCCAAACCAAAGATACGATCTCCAACGCTTTCAGATACAAGCGCATATTTGATAGAAGAAGATCCGCAGTTAATCACTAATACTGATGTAGTCACTTTTATGTACCCGAATTCTAATTGAAGTTATCCCTAGTCAATCAAGCTGCATTGCAAGATATGGCAAACGGCAATCTATTGTGTTGCAATCTTGATCATTACGTATGTTTTATCATGGGTTTTTTATTGCTCCTAGATAGACTTTAGGAGATTAGACTTAAGCATTATCGACCATGAAATCAGAAATAATTAAAATTTATCAGCCCGAAACTTTCATTTTTTCATGAAATGATGGTCTAAAATTTCTGCTTAATTCCTGTTGTATTCTCTTAACATAGCACACTTCATTCTGCAGGCGAGTGGCAAACTGTTTTAAATTATTTCCTCAATCTTTGTCGGTTTATTTTGATTTGGCAGCGTATTTAATTTCCGACCAACGGACAATCACATAAGCAATCAGTGCCACCATAAAAAACACCAACATCATCCACGCCAAGCCTTGTAAGGTTTCAATAATGGTGCGGTAAATTTCCAATACCCAGCGTTCTTGCGTCAGTTCAATCACAATTCTTTTGTCATTTTCGGCATAGGTGAGTGGGGTAATGTATTTTTCCATATCGTAAATACGAATGCCTGAAGATGTGCCGACCACCATGCCTGCAAATTTGGTGTACTTTGCCCATGCTTCATGAATTGGGTCGTGGATGATACGCGCCAAAATTGCATTGATGGAGCTGGAAAACAGACGCATGACAATGAACGACACCAACAGTGCTAAAGCAAAGGTAGTAATAATCAAATAATAAAACATAAGCATCGCCACTCTTTTTGATGATTTTTCTAATCTTGATGGTGTTTTTATTTTAAGTGAGCGTGAGGCAGAAATGTGTAGTGGAACTGTGTCTTAAAACAATGTCTAAAAAATAGAAGGGAATAATGTTCAGCTTCCTGTGAAACTGAACATTATATTTGGATATTGCAAAATTACAGATGGATTTTATTGGCGGATTTGACCATCGCCAAACACGATCCATTTTTGTGAGGTTAAACCTTCCAAACCGACAGGGCCACGGGTATGAATTTTATCGGTAGAGATTCCAATTTCAGCACCTAAACCATATTCAAAACCATCAGCAAAGCGTGTAGAAGCGTTAATCATGACTGAACTAGAATCTACCGCAGCCAAGAATTGACGCGCCAAACTAAAGTTTTCAGTAATAATGGCATCAGTATGATGTGAACCATATTTATTGATATGTTCAATTGCCTCATCAATTCCTGAAACCACTTTAACTGCCAAAATTGGGCCTAAATATTCGGTGTACCAATCTTCTTCGGTTGCTGTTTTAACACTTGTACCCAAAATCTTTTGGGTTGCAGGACAGCCGCGTAATTCGACTTGTTTTTCTGCATATAGCTCGGCAATACGTGGCAAGAATTGTGCGGCAACAGCCTCATCGACCAACAATGTTTCCATGGCATTACAGACGCCATAACGGTGAGTTTTTGCATTCAGGGCAATAGGCAGGGCTTTTTGTAAATCGGCCTGTGCTTCTACAAATACGTGACAGTTACCATCCAAATGTTTAATCACTGGAATACGCGCTTCATTGCTGATGCGTTCAATCAGACTTTTACCGCCACGTGGCACAATTACATCTACATATTCAGACATGGTAATTAATTGCCCAACGGCAGCACGGTCTGAGGTGTTAATCACTTGCACCGATGTTTCTGGCAAGCCTGATGCTTTTAAGCCGTGTTGAATCGCGGCAGCAATCGCTTGGTTAGATTCCAGTGCTTCAGAACCACCACGTAAAATAATCGCATTGCCTGATTTTAATGCCAAAGACGCAGCTTCAAGGGTTACGTTTGGACGTGATTCGTAAATCATGCCCACCACACCTAGCGGTACACGCATTTTGCCCAATTGAATACCAGATGGACGGTAAGCCATATCGGTAATTTCACCAATTGGATCCATGAGACCAATCACATCTTTCAGACCTTGTAACATGCCTTTAAAGCGTGCGGGGTTAAGTTCTAAGCGATCAAGCAGTGCGCTATCCAAGTTGTTGTTACGACCTTTGGTCATATCAATTTGGTTGGCAGCTAAAATAGCGGACTCGCTATTTTCCAATGCCGTATAAATAGCCGATAACGCATTGTTTTTAGATTGGGTAGAAGCGCTTGCTAAGACACGAGAGGCTTGGCGTGCTTGTTGTCCTACCGTTTGCATATATTGTTCAATAGACTCTTGCATAGCGGTTTGATCACTTAGAAATTTCAACTCGATATTAACAGTCTGTGCCTGCACAATGAAGCGTCTCAGCGGAAAATCGACTAAATTGTTCAATCTTTTCATATTTTTCAATGCTTTCATCACAAAAATTAATATTTTGAAATGCTTTATGATTTAAAAGTAGATGAGCGGTCATAGAAAATGTTGCGTATAAAATCAGCACCTGTATAGAATGATGCGATAACGACATTGATGTCATTCACAACAATAAGCAGGATGCCACTTTAATTCAGATAAGTGGGTAATCGTTCAATGACGAACACTTGCACAATAAAAATAAAATGCGCATGGAGGTAAGGAATATGAATTCCATGATCCAGATGGACACGGATGTACAGGACGCAAGTTCGCATGTCTGTTTTTTTGATATTTACGATAAACACAGCTTTAAACAACCCGCTCGTACCACTTGGATCAACGGCTGGAAAGTGGAATACATGGCAATTGCTCAGCCAGAAACCGCACATTTAACTCCAATTGTGATTATTGGTGGTGCATTCCAAAACTTTAATTCATATAAATATTGTGTCGAGCAGCTTTTTCGTGCAGGGCCAATCATTTTAATTGATATGCCATCTATGGGCGCCAATCAGCAAATGACCAATGTGGAAACAGGTGAGTCGGCAGGAACGCTAGAACTGCATGATTTAGGTCAGATGTTGGGTGATTGGCTGGATATTGTCGGCTTAGATAAAGTATCCGTCATGGGCATGTCATTGGGTTCGGTGGTGGCATCGTGTCTAGCAGATCAGCGTCCTGAATTGATTGATCGCATGATTTTAATGGGGGTTATGCAAAAGACCCGTAAAAGTTGGCGCATGTTGCTTGAAGAATCACTGCATTTAATGAAAGAGCAGCGCATGGATGAATTTGGTCAGGCGGTGATTTTATACTTGGTCAATCATGCCAAAATGGAACAAACTCGCATGTCACCGACTGCAAAGCGTTTGTTTTACCGACAAATGGCCGACTTTACCGCTACAGAGCAAGATCGCTACGATGTGAACTGCAACCGTTTATTGCGGTTAACCAATGTGCCTATTCCGCAATGTAAGGTTTTGGTGGCGTGTGGGCAATATGACAGTTTTACCTTGCCGCATGAAAATGCCAATTTTGCCTTACAGTGCCCGAACATGGAATTTGCCATGATTGCCAATGCAGATCATGTGCCGCAATTACAGCGCCGTAAAGAAACCATGAATTTATTTGCGACCTTTTTAAGCGATGAATCTATTCAGGACTTAGATGGCATTATTCCAATGACACGTGCGCAACTATTGACGATGGAACGCCGTGGAGAAGCGCGTATTCGGGTGCAAAATCCGCAAAGTCATTTGCAGTATCGTCATTCTGATTTGAAAATTGCTACGCACATTGTCGATTTAAACTTCTTTGGTGTATTGCTTGATTTTGAAAATGCTGCGTTGGCGGCACAAGCAGCACAGTTTGAACGAGATATGGCCTTAGAATTACAGGATGAGGAAGGCAGTTTTAGCATTGAATGTTTAATTTTTGAAAGCCAAGGGCAGCAACTACGCGCATTATTTAAGCATGGTAGTTTTGAGGTGGCAGAGCGTTTGTTGCGTTATGTGGAACGTCAAAAAGCGGCTGCACAAAATTTGGAATATGCCCGTTAGTAGATAAAATCAGTGCTTGGTTTAAAATTATCCAAAGAAAATAGAATCAAAATAGCGTGTTAAACCACGCTATTTTTTTTGTAGGCATGAACCATCCAGACTAAATCGCCTAAATGTTCTGCGGTTGTTTTTTCTAAAGAGCTGTTGGAAAAATACAGTTGTGGTTGTTGTAGCTGCACTTGCTCAAAACCTGCATTTTGAAAAAACTGAGTTAATTCCTGCGGAGATTGAAAGTGAAAGGTGAAAGCACTGCGTGACATAAATTTCAATAATCGGCTGCAGTTCCAAATAAAATTGGCGAGCTTGTTTTTGACGGGTTCAGGGTAAATATCGGTTAAATAATGCAGTTCTGGAAAGTCTTGGGTGTAGTTACACATGCCATTTAACAGCTGTTGTAGCATGTCTTTGCTGAAGTAGTTAATTAAACCTTCACTAATAATTACTAAGGGCTGCGAGTGATCAAAATATTCAAAGGCCTGTTGAAAGGATTCACTAAAAATATCGGCGGTGAGAACTTCAGGTGCGTCGTGGTCAATTTGTCGTAACGCTTGAGTTTTAATTTGCGCCATATCAGGCAAATCCAGTTCACGGTAATTCAGTTCAGGATATTTTTGTCGAAAGTTCCAGCTGCGTGGTGACAGCCCAGATGCAATTTCGAGCACTTGTAATTGCGGATGTTGCTGAATCAGTGCGGTTAAGTGTGCATCAATCATTTGGTGACGTTGTTTGAGGGTGCTGCGCATACTGCCGCCCACATGACGTTCTGCCCAGTTTTCTAAAGGATGTACCAATTTGGCTAAAAACTTGCCTTTTCGGGTCGCAAATACAGGATGTGAAATCCCCCTTTGATACCAGATATATCCCGTATAATGTGCGGTAAAAGAAATATGCTGATGTTTGGACAATGCAGTCGTGTCTGAGCGAGTTGGCTTGGCATCCGAGTTGTGCATTTCAGTCCTTTTTTCTGTCGTGATTTTGCTGTTCAGCAATGTTTTTGTCATTTTCGTATAGACCTTAATTGTTTGTATGGTGGTCGTTGTCTTTTTAGGCATGCTTTGACACTCAAGCTGCGGTGTCAGGCATATACTCAAAATAGAATAAGTTTATCATAATCAAAAAGGAACAAGCTGTCGTGTTCCTTTGTCGTATAAATGCTGTGAAAAAGTGAAGGCGTATAGGGTCTGTTGACATTTCATAAATGGCTTGCGCTGTAGGCTAAAACTGAGCAGATCAGGCATAAAACGCAGGGAATAGTGGACCTATTTTCAAGTTCCATAACGCAATCTGAGAAAGTTTTAGCCACAGCCTTTCAGGACGAGCATATTTTTTGCTGCTATTGCGTTATGTGCCAGTCATTTAGAATGACTAAATTTCCTGTCCCATGCCTTATATCAGCTAAAAAATATGTGTCGTCGCAAACATAGACGAATTGTCAACAGACCCTAGTTAGTTTGTGGTGATCTCAAGTCGCAGCGTTTTTAGTGGTACTTGAATAATTGGTCGGGTCGTGACTAGTTTGTGCTGCCAGTAGCGTGGCACTTTGTTCTTTAAATACCAAGATACGATCACGGACGCTTCGCCATTCATCACCCAAGTCTAAAACTTCAGCAATGCTAAACTCTGCACTAAGCTCAGGGATTTTACCGCGCATGCGTTCTAAACGTGCCTGATTCGGCAAGGGTAAATCGGCAATCGCATTTAAAGCCAATCGTTGTGCAGCACGGTTGTTGCAGACCAATCCCATGTCACAGCCTGCAAGCAAAGCGGCATGAATACGTGCATCGGCATCGCCTGCTACACAAGCCGCCTGCATGCTTAAATCATCCGAAAAGAGTACACCATCATAGTCCAAGTCTTTGCGAAGCACTTGCTGTAACCAAAACTCAGAAAAACCTGCAGGGTTCGGATCGACCTGATCATAAATGACATGCGCAGGCATGAGCGCATCCAGTTGATTTTGCAGTTGGATAAAGGTTTGCATATCCTGTTGTTGAATTTCGGCAAAAGAACGTGAATCTATCGCGGCAGCAACGTGAGAGTCTGCTTTAACCGATCCATGTCCAGGAAAGTGTTTGCCTGTGGTTGCCATTCCTGCACGATGCATTCCACGTAAAAAAGCATCTGCCAAAGCAATAATATCGACAGGACGCGCAGCAAAAGCACGATCTCCAATGACATCACTGATGTCATTTAAATCTAAAACGGGTGCAAAACTAAAATCAATGCCTACGGCTAATACTTCGGTGGCCATCAACCAGCCACATTCTTCGGCTAAATCTAAGGCACGTTCAGGTTCGTTTTGGTATAACTCGCCAAATCTACCCATAGCAGGCAATAGGGTAAAACCTTGTTTTAAGCGTTGTACGCGTCCGCCTTCCTGATCGACTGCAATTAAAATATCAGGGCGTACCTGACGCATGTGGTCGGTCAAGGCGCGTACTTGCGCAGGAGATTGGATATTTCGGGCAAATAAAATGACTCCACCGACTTGCGGAGCGCTTAATAGTTCAATATCTTCTTGAGTAAGTTCTGTGCCAACGATGTCGAGCATCAATGCGCCAATCATATTGGGTGTCCGTATTCGATTTTTATCAATAAAAAAACAATACCTGAATTCTGCAATGATTTGCTACATTTTGACAGCACAGATTATGATAAAACTACACGATAGACCCAAATTAAGTTGTATAAGATTTTGAATCTGCTCAATTCATTGTGAAAAGCAGAGATTGGTCAAAAACCAAGGACGTAAATATTTTTATGAAACTTCAAACCATCGCTTGTGCGGTTGCAATAGCAACTGGCGGTTTTTTCTTTTCTCACGCCATTAACGAGGCAATTGCAGCCAATAATACCGCTGTCGTTGCTAACAGTATTGTGCCGACGCAGGAACAAGCTTTGGTTTCGCGTCAATTGGCGACCTTGGTCGATCGTCAGCATTATTTAAATCAGCGTTTAGATGCTGCGACGTCGCAGCGCATTTTTGATTTTTATATCGACAGTTTAGACCCAGACCATACTTTGTTTTTGGCTAAAGAAGTTGAGCAATACCGCAAACAATATGCAGCAACATTTGGCGCTTCATTAAAAGCAGGCAATTTGGCGGGGCCGTATCAAATTCATGCACAGTATCGTGAACGCTTAAAACAGTTTTATCATTTCATGTTGGCAGAGCTGAAAAAACCACAAAATTTAAAACAGCCAAATGTCACGATTGAAACAGATCGTGAAAAAGCACCGTTCTTTAATACTGAAGCAGAAATGCGTAAGCATTGGCAAAAAATGTTGGTGTCACAGCTCATTAACCTGACCATTAGCAAAGAAGAAGAATTGGCAAAACAAAAAGCCATTAAAGATAACCCTGAATTGACTAATGGGCAGGATTTGGCAAGTCCAGAAGATTTGACACCAGTTCAGACTTTAACCAAGCGTTATACCCGCCAGTTAGAGCGAATGGATCGTTTAAAGAGCGATGACGTGCTGGATAAAACTTTGAATGCGATGATGCTGACTTATGATCCGCACAGCAATTATTTCCCACCTGTCGATGCGATGGAGCTGAACCGTCAAACGACTTTGCAGCTTGAAGGAATTGGGGTGTCGATTCGTCCTGAACGGGGCAATGAAGACTACACTAAAATTGAAACCATTGTTGAAGGTGGCCCTGCCAGTAAAACAGGGCAGGTGAAATCGGGTGACCGCATTATTGGTGTGGCGCAAGATGGCGAAAAAATGGTGGATGTTGTGGGTTGGCCGAGTAATGAAATTGTTGGGCTGATTCGTGGTAAACGTGGCACCAAAGTCACTGTGCGTTTGTTGGGTGCGGGTGCGGCGATGAATCAGGCGCGTAATGTGACCATTGTGCGTGATGTGATTCAGGAAGAAGATGCGGGAGTTCGCTCACGAACGATTGACATCAAACGTGATGGTCAAACTTATACCTATGGTGTGATTGAAATTCCATCCTTTTATTTGAATTACCGTGCACGTCGTGCAGGCAATGAATATCGCTCGGTGTCGGAGGATACCAACAATGCCCTGAAAAGTTTGGCGGCCAAAAATGTCGCAGGGATTATTGTCGATTTACGTAACAACCCTGGCGGTTCACTAGAAGAAGTGGCACGTATGCTTGGGCAAGTAATCAAATCAGGCCCTGTAGTGCAAATTCGTGATGGCAATGGCAACGTGAGCGTATTTGAAGATGACGATGGCGGTGCACAGACTTATGCAGGCCCATTGGCAGTGATGATTAACCTTGCTTCTGCTTCGGCCAGTGAAATTTACTCTGCTGCAATTCAGGACTATCAGCGCGGGATTGTGATTGGTAGCACCACCACAGGTAAAGGTACAGCGCAGGTACAACTCGACACCTTAGCTTATGGGCAGGCGACCTTAACTCAACGTAAGTTCTACCGTATTACAGGTGGAAGTACCCAAAACAAAGGTGTGATTCCAGATATTAAACTGGTGGATATTTACAATGAGGAGTTTGGTGAGCGTAAAGCTAAAAATGCCTTGAAGTGGGATACCATTCCAACTGCGCCATTTAAGCGTGAAGGTTCAGTACAGCCGTACATCACCAAGTTGGGTCAATTGTCACAGCAACGTGTCACGCTTGATCCACAATTTCAATATTTGGAACAACGTAAGCAAATTGCCAAACAAACTGAAGATCGCAAAAGCATTGTGTTAGATATTGAACAACGCAGAGCAGAGTTGTTAGCTTTGGAGCAACAAACGCTGACTGCGGAAAACAAACGCCGTCAGGAAACAGGTTTGAAACCATTTGCTAATTGGGAAAGCTATCAGGCATCTATTGATGCTTTGGCAGAAGCGCGTGCCAAAATGAAAGCGGCACAACGCCCTGCTTTACCTGAGGAAGAAGCTTTTGTGATTGAAGCAGCGCAGGTGTTGCAAGACTATGCCATGTTACAAAAAGGTGTTTCTGAGCCGAATCAACCTTAAAACAATGTTAGAATCTTAATCAAATAGAACCAGCAGCGAAAAGTTGCTGGTTTTTTTCATCCTAAAGCGAAAAGTAAAGTGACAAGATGCATATAGCTTTGAGTCAGACAGCTATTTTTAGCAGTTTTGAATTGCCATTATTTCATGATGACATATTATATATTTGACTATTGACCAAAGCGGAATAGTATTAGACTCTTAAGTCAATGCAGTCTTTGCTAGATCAATCCGTCGTTCAGGTTGCTTTTTAGTTATTATTTATAAGAGAGTGTGAGATTGAGTAGCCGAAAAACAATAAAATATGACAGAGATGGATACATCTAATGATGCATGTACATTATGATCTGAGCTTGGTAATTGGCTCGGTAGCAATCTCAGTATTGGCCTGCTATTTTGCAGTGTCTGTTGGGCAAATGCTTTTTCAAAATGTACAACAACAACTAAAAAAAATTGCATTAATCATGAGTGGTTTGCTGCTGGGTGCGGCAGTGTGGAGTATGCATTTTGTGGGCATGTTGGCCTGCCAGTTACCTGCACCGTATCAATTTGATCTTAGCTTTACGACCCTATCTTTTGTTATTGCATTTATCGCCTCTACGTTTGCGGTTTGGCTGACCACGCAATCGACCTTGCCTGTGGCGCGTTTGATCCTGAGCGGCATTTTAATGGGGTTGGGTATTTCAGGCATGCACTATACGGGCATGATGGGAATTCAGGTAGAAGGCTACCGTAGTTATTATGATCCTACCATTGTTTTGCTGTCTGTATTAGTGGCCATTGGCGGAGCAATACTTACCTTTTGGTTTATGTTTCATTCCAAGTGCAGAATGGGGCGTCAGGCACAATATAAAATTTTCATTGCGGTGCTCATGAGTCTGAGCATTGTTGCCATGCACTATATAGGCATGGAAGCACTGCATTTTTACTCTACAGCAGATTTGCCTCAATCAGGGCACTTCCAGATCGGGCAAGGGCCAGCTCTGTTGGTGGTTATTTTAGTGACCAGTCTGATTTTTGCTGCTGCGGTGGGCGTATCTCTGCTGGAGCTGCGCTTAGAAGAAAAAAGCAGACAATTGTCTTTAGCCAACCGTGAATTGGCCAATCAGGCAGTCAAAGATAACCTGACCAAATTGCCCAACCGTTTATATTTAGCTGAATATGCACAATTGCTTTTTTCTGAGCATCGGCAAAAAAACACTAAAATTGCATTTTTGTATATCGACTTAGACCGCTTTAAAGCGGTGAATGACGTATTTGGGCATCATGTTGGCGATCAATTGCTGATTCAGTTGTCTAAACGTGTGCAATCCCACTTGGGCGAAAATACCCAGTTATTAAGAATTGGTGGCGATGAATTTCTTTTGGTGATTGAACATACCGACATTGCAGAAGCCACTGTCATTTCTGAAAAAATATTAGAACTGATTCAGCAAAGTTTCTTAATTGCAGGCAAGGTCATTAATATTTCAGGCAGTATTGGCATTGCGATGTATCCAGAGCATGGCACCAATTTGCAAGATATTTTAATGAATGCTGATGCGGCGATGCTGACCTCTAAATATCAGGGGCGTAACACCAGTTCGGTATTTAATTATGATCTGGAGTTACTTGAGGCCAAAAGCCAAAGTAAGTTGATTAATGATTTATATAAAGCGGTTGAACAACAACAATTTGCGTTGTTCTATCAGCCAAAGTTTAAAGCCGCTGACCATAAAATTTGTGGCGTAGAAGCTTTAATTCGTTGGTATCACCCCGTACATGGTTTACTTACCCCAAATATGTTTATTAAAGGGGCTGAAAAGACGGGGTTGATTATTCAAATTGGCTATTGGACGCTAGAAGAAGCCTTTAAACAAATTCAAATTTGGGAAAGATCGGGTGCACCGTTATTTCCTGTGGCTGTGAATTTATCGGCAGTGCAGTTTGAACATAAACACTTATTTTCGACGTTAGAAAACTTGTTTAAACGCTATGAGATTCAACCCCATCACCTGATGATTGAAGTGACTGAAAGTACAGCAATGCATCATATTGAATCGAGTATTCGTAGTTTTGAGCGTTTGCGTCAAATGGGGATTCAATTGGCGATTGATGATTTTGGTACAGGACATTCGAGTTTCTTGTATTTGAAAAAATTGCCAGTCGATGAGTTGAAAATTGACCGTGCTTTTATTTTAGATTTGTGTTTGGACAGCAAAGAAGAATTAATTTTAGAAAGTATTATTCAGTTAGCCATTAAACTGGGTTTAACTGTGACCGCTGAAGGGGTGGAAACGCCATTGCAAGCTGAGATTTTAACCCGTTTAGGCTGTCAGCAATTACAGGGCTACTTATTAGGCTTACCAATGGATGTTGAGCGTTTAGAAGAGCTGTTTAAACATTCGGCTTAAGCTAGCGATCATGCTACCGCTCAAGATAGCGTACAAGTGAGCGACCAAGTCCAGCGTTTAATTTCAGTGATGAAACAAGATGAATATAGTTTGGCTGAGTTGATGCAGTTGTTAGGTTTAACTCATAGCGCAACATTCCAAAAGAACGATATGAATCCTGCCATAGAAGTAGGTTTGATTGAACGTACGATTCCAGAAAAACCGAAAAGCCAAAAGCAAAAGTATAGATTGAAAAAATAACTATATTCTCAGTTGTGGATAAATTAGAACATATCAACAATCAATAAAATTTGATTCAAATCTGCTACAATTACGCCAATTTTTCATATTGATCATTTTGATCTTATACACTGCGGTTCTGCAGTAGGTGTCTTGCATGAGTTTTAAAGATGAGTTAGCGGCGCAGGTCGCACAGCGACGTACTTTCGCGATTATTTCCCACCCCGATGCTGGTAAAACCACCATGACAGAAAAACTGCTGTTATGGGGACAAGCCATTCAAGTTGCAGGGATGGTAAAAAGCCGTAAGTCAGATCGTGGCGCAACATCTGACTGGATGGAAATGGAAAAAGAACGTGGTATTTCCATTACAACTTCGGTGATGCAATTCCCGTATAAAGACAAAATGATTAACCTGCTCGATACCCCAGGGCACGAAGATTTCTCTGAAGATACTTACCGCACTCTAACTGCGGTGGACTCTGCACTGATGGTGATTGATGGTGCGAAAGGTGTCGAAGACCGTACCATTAAATTAATGGATGTGTGTCGTATGCGTGACACACCCATCATTTCATTCGTCAACAAAATGGACCGCGAAATTCGTGAACCATTAGAGTTGTTGGATGAAATTGAAAATGTCCTCAAAATTAAGTGTGTGCCAATCACTTGGCCAATGGGTACAGGGCGTGATTTCGCAGGGGTGTTTAACCTCATCGAAGAAAAGTTTTATGTGTACAAATCAGGTTTTGGTTCAACCATTCCTGAAATTGAAGTACGTGATGGCTATAACCATGCAGACCTACGTGAAAAAGTAGGTGAATTGGCATGGGCGGCATTTGAAGAATCACTTGAATTGGTACAAATGGCGAATGAGCCTTTAGACCGTGAAGAGTTTTTAGCGGGTCGTCAAACACCAGTGCTATTTGGTACTGCTTTGGGTAACTTCGGTGTAGATCATGTATTGAATGCATTCAGTGAATATGCGCCGCCGCCAAAAGCACATCCAACGCAAGACCGTATTGTAGAAGCCAATGAAGAAGGCTTTAGTGGTTTTGTTTTTAAAATTCAGGCCAATATGGATCCGAAGCACCGTGACCGTATTGCTTTCATGCGAATCTGTTCAGGCAAGTATGAAAAAGGCTTAAAAATGAAGCATGTACGTATTGATAAAGATGTACGTATCAGCGATGCCTTGACCTTCTTGGCAGGTGACCGTCAGCACCTCGAAGAAGCTTGGCCGGGCGACATTATTGGTCTACATAACCACGGGACGATTCAAATTGGCGATACCTTCACTTCGGGTGAAAAGTTGCAATTTACAGGGATTCCGCACTTCGCACCTGAAATGTTCCGTCGTGTACGCTTGAAAGACCCATTGAAGTCCAAACAGCTGCAAAAAGGCCTTAAAGAGCTTTCAGAAGAAGGTGCAACGCAAGTCTTTATGCCACAAAACAGCAATGATTTAATCGTAGGTGCTGTTGGTGTGCTACAGTTTGAAGTCGTCGCCTATCGCCTGAAAGAAGAATACAAAGTCGATTGTATTTACGAGCCTGTCAGCATCAACACGGTACGCTGGGTGTCTTGTGCCGATGAGAAAAAGTTTAACGAATTTAAGAAAAAAGCCCACGATCAGTTGTCTGTCGATGGTGGTGGTCACTTAACTTATCTCGCGCCAAGTCGTGTGAATTTACAGTTAATGCAAGAGCGTTACCCTGACATTGAGTTTAGAAATACACGCGAGCACTAAGCCTCAGGTTGATGATGCTTAATCTGGCAGATGCAATCAGCGTAGCGCAGATGAATGTTCGGCATGCCTAAAAGTTTCAAAATTAAAACAGCTTCTTTAGGAAGCTGTTTTATTATGGGGGCGGTAAAAGATTAAAGATTATTTTTGATAAATGAATTGGGGAAATCATGCAGCAAAAATCGGTTTATCTGGGTGCAATTTTGAGCGGGATGGTTTTGCTTAGCGCCTGTGACTCATCTAAACAAGATCAAAACTCAGATGAGCAAACGTCTATTTTTCAGAAAGATCAAGCGGATGTTTTACCGTATTTGAATATCAAGCAACAGGCGGCAGAAATTGCCTTGCCATTTTGTGAAAATAAAAACTGCATTGAATTAGAAGTACAAACTTTAAATACCCAAGATACATGGCTCAACAGTTGGATTGCAAAAAATCAGGCCATGGTGATTCAAGATCAAATTGGCTTAAAACAAAACATGAGTTTGCAGCAAGCCGTAGATGCCTATGTGAAAAAATCCGATGCTTGGCAGGCACAATTAGATCAAAATAAAGCTTATGAATTGGCGATGTACACCCGTATGGCATATCAACGCAATCAATATGTTTTGTTGCAAGTCGGGGTAGATAGCAAACAGGAAGGCACGCAGGTCAAAGAACGCTATTATTTCTTTGTGGCAGATCGGAAGCAGCAAAAAGCCTTGTCTGTTTTAGATGTGATTGATGCCAAACAACAAACCCGTATGAATACTTTTGTACAGCAGGCCTATCAGGATTGGCTCAAAACACAAAGCAGTGACGTGCAAAAAGCAGCACCTGCCAAATTATACTGGGGGCAGGCAGATTGGTTTTTTGATGATCAGGGCTTAGGATTGCATTATCGCACCCATGAAATTGTCAAAGATGGCACGCAGTTAGATATTTACCTAAGCAAAGCACAAACACAACAAGTTTTAAAAGCAGACATCTATCCATCTATGTTTTAGTAGGTGAGTACGGTGACAAGCAAAAATAGATGAAATCAAGGTTGGATCCATGTTGAAAAATAAAAGTATTTTGGCGATCAGTATTTTAATTACAACGCTAGGGATTACTGCATGTCAGCCAAAGAAAACCGAACCAGAAACAGTCGAGCCAGAGCAGACGCAGGCGGAACAACAAAGCTTAAAACTGGTCGGGGATACTGAAAAACTGAATTTGTCGTTGCCTAAATGTGAAGGGAATAACTGCCCTGAAATTTCAATTGAGCGTTTGAATAGTAATCAGGCCTTTATCGACCATTTTATTGATCAGAAAATTATTCAAGAATTGGCACAAATTTTAGAAATTGCACCACAGCAGGCGGCTTCTGAGGCTATAGCAGTTGAGAATGCAGCCAGTGAAAATACAGCAGCCAGTGCTGCAGATGCACCTGCCAGCAACCCCACTGCAGCAGCCATTGCACAAGTGGAAACTTTGGCGCAAAAATTAGAAAAACAAACTGTGCCTTATGTGCAAAGCTTTTTGGTACTTGATCAGGAACTGAAAGCTTTAAGCTCAAATCATAAAATCAGTTTGATGATTAAGCCTAAAATTTTGAATGCAGATCAGCCTTTGGCAACCGTGGTACTGAATAGCAGTAGTTATTTGGGCGGAGCGCATGGTGCATCGGCACAGCAATACTATAATTTTGATTTAGAACAGAAAAAATTAGTATTGTTAAATGACATTCTGTTAGAGAAGCAGCGTCCACAATTGGAGCGCAAAGCCTACGAAGCATTTAAACAATGGGTCATCACATCTGAACTTTCCACCAATGTGCAAGAATATGAACAAGCGTGGAAATTTAAGCTGTCGGAAAATTACTATTTAGGTCAACAGGGTTTAATTCTGCAATACGCAGAATATGAAATAGGCCCTTATGTCGTTGGTTTACCGCGTTTAACCATTCCGTATGCAGAACTGCAGGGGATTTTAAAAGCTGCGTATTTGCCTGTAACAGAAGCAGCCTCTGAAGCAACCGCAAAATCTGCCGAAGCCAGTGCAGTAAACACAACCAAAGCGAAATCTTAATATGAGCATTGCGCTGTTTGATACGCATACCCATTTTGATGTACCTGATTTTGACTCAGATCGGGAGCAATTGGCGTATGCGGCCAAGGCAGCAGGCGTAGAACATTTGGTACTGATTGGCTTTGTACAATCACGTTTTCAAGATTTAATCTCTACACAACAGTTTTTAAACCAACTTGAGCATGTGCCACAAAGTCATCTTGCACCAGGCTTGCATCCTTTTTATATCGAACAACATCAAGACCAACATTTACAAGATTTAGAACATTTTTTGCAACAACAGCATTGTGTCGCGGTGGGTGAAATTGGCTTAGACACTTTTTTGGTTGAACATAAACAGCCTGAAGCGTTTCAAAAGCAGCAAGATTTTTTTGCCGCGCAATTGGAAATCGCTCGTCAGCAACATAAACCTGTACTGCTACATATTCGTAAGGCTCATGCCGAAACCTTAAAAATACTCAAACAGCAACAATTTCAGTTTGGTGGCATTGCACATGCTTTTAGCGGTGGGGTAGAAGAAGCCAAAGCACTGATCAAATTGGGCTTTAAAATTGGTGTGACAGGGCAGATTACCAATCCCAATGCAAAAAAACTGCGCCGTGTTGTGCAAGAAATTGGTGCTGAACATTTGGTTTTGGAAACCGACTGCCCCGATATGACGCCTTTATGTTGTCAGACAGATACTCAATCACGAACCCGAAATACCCCTGCGAACCTGATTTATGTGCTTGAAGGTTTAGCGGATTGTTTAGATATTGCACCGCAAACTTTAGCCGCACAGCTTTGGCAGAATAGTGTTCAAGTATTAGACCTGCCTAAACTTTAGATGAAACAACACGAAGTCTGCGAAACGCAGTAAAATGCCCACACTTTGAAATTAAATTTGATTGCAGCATGACAGATCTTCTTCAAGATGATGAATATGAACGCCGTTTTGCAGGTGTGGCCAAAATTTATGGCGACAGTGCTTTTCAGCATTATGCCCAAAGTCATGTCATGGTGATAGGAATTGGCGGTGTCGGCTCTTGGGCGGTTGAGGCGTTGGCACGTACGGGTATCGGCGAGCTGACATTGGTGGATATGGATGTGGTCGCAGCATCTAACATTAACCGTCAATTGCCTGCCATGAGCTCAACCTTGGGGCATGAAAAAATTAATGTCATGGCAGAGCGTTGCCGTTCTATTAATCCACGTATCAAAATTAATTTGGTCGATGATTACCTCAGTCCAGATAACGTCAAAGCGTTATTGGCGACTGCACCTGATTTGATTTTAGATTGCATTGATGACGTAAAAGCTAAACTAGCGTTGATGCTGCATTGTCGTTTTAACAAGATTCCACTGATTGTTTCGGGTGGTGCAGGTGGCAAACTTGATCCGTTGAAAATTCGAGTGGCAGATTTATCTAAAACCGAACAAGACCCAATGTTGGCCAAATTGCGCGCCCAATTACGCAGCAAAGGTATTTGTAAAAAGCCAAAAGAAAAGTTTGGGATTACCTGTGTGTATTCCATCGACAATCCATTTTCTAGTGCCGATGTATGCCCAAGCGCAGGCTTGCGCTGTGGCGGCTATGGTTCGGCGGTGGTGGTCACGTCCAGTTTTGCGATGGTAGCTGTGGCAGAAGTGTTGAAAAAGTTAGATGCCTTACAGGCTAAAAATACATAAATCAAAGCCATGCGAGGCATGGCTTATAAAAAAGTTCTTTGATTTTGCACATCGCCAATGACTTTATTCAGTAGGTCGTTGTAGCTGCTGCTCTTTTAAATAGTCTTCCGTACGCTGCATTGCTGCTTGAATATTGACCAATGCTTGCTCTACATCTGCAAATGTTTTGGCATTGCCGCCACTTAGTGCCTGACGCCATTTACGTGCACCTGGCAGGTTTTGGAATAAACCTAAAATATGGCGGGTAATGACAGAAAGTGGTGCACCTTGTTGTAGACGTTGTTCAATATACGGCAACATGCGCTGCATAATTTCAAAACGGTCAGGTAATTCTAGCCCCCATAATTGCCCAAGCTCTGCCAGTAAATAAGGGTTGTGATAGGCTTCACGACCAATCATCACCCCATCGACATGCTTGAGGTGTTGTTGGGTTTCGGCAAACGTTTTAATTCCACCATTAATTTCAATTAACAATTCGGGGCGGTCTTGTTTTAGGCGATACACATCCTCATAACGCAGAGGCGGAACTTCGCGGTTTTCTTTAGGCGATAAACCTTGTAATAAGGCAATTCGGGCATGCACGATAAAGTTATTGCAACCTGTTTGAGCCACAGTATCCACAAAATGCAGCATCTCTGCATAAGAGTGCATGTCATCAATCCCGATGCGATGTTTTACGGTCACAGGAATATCAACCGATTGACGCATGGCGGCAATACACTCTGCAACCAAGTCTGGTTCTGCCATTAAACACGCACCAATTTTATTGTTTTGTACTCGATCACTTGGGCAGCCAACATTCAGGTTGATTTCATCATAACCCCAGTCTTGTGCCATTTTACTGCAGGTCGCAAGGTCTTTCGGATTTGAACCGCCCAACTGCAAGACAATAGGATGTTCTTCTTTGCTGTAATCTAAATGGCGCTTGGCATCACCAAATAAAATTGCGCCAGTGGTTACCATTTCAGTATACAGAATGATATTGGGGTTAAATAAACGTGCAAAAAAACGGTAATCGCGGGTAGTCCAATCCATCATAGGGGCAACCGAAATGCGAGGTTGTAAAGTTTGGATGGCACGTGTCATAACCCACCTGAATTGAAAAACAAAAGCACAAGACCGCGCATTATACGGGGTTTAAGTGAAAATCGACAGTATCCCCAACCCACATCCATTGGCATTAACTTTGCTTTGTTCGCTATGAACAAAGCAGCGCAACCGTAGATGCTAAAGCGGAACTGCTCAGTATTTGTATGCGTAGCCGTTTTTTAGTATGTTGAAAAGATAGGATAACGCAGCATAAGAGGGAAAATAAAATGTTGGTATTAGAAGAAATTTATCGAACTAAGAAAAATGAATTTTCAACGGCATTTAATTTACGCATGCAGCGCAGTTTAAGTTGGTGGAAAAAAGCCATTGAGTTTCATGATGATGTCGATATGCAATTTATGACAGCATGGGTGGCGTTGAGTGCCTTGTATGCGCAAGGTCAAACGGCAGAGCATACACAACAGACCTTGCAGCAATTTGTGCAGCGTATGTATCAAAAAGATGTCGATCAGCGCATGGCGAGAATTATTTGGGAAAAATATCCACAAAGTTTAGAGGTGTTGCTGACCAACCCTTATTTGTATCAAAGTTTTTGGGATTGGCGTAATCAAAAAATGACTGAAGCTGAATGGCGTGCAGATTATGAAGCAGAGAAACAGCAGATTATGCAGGCATTGCACATCCATGATTCAGCTACAATTTTGGCATGTTTGTTTAAGCGCTTATTGACGTTACAGCAGCAACTTTTACAAGGTGGTGCAACTTATAACAGTGCAATCAACCGCAAACAACTCAGCCATGCCAATACTTTACTGTGTGCGTTGATGCCGTGTTTTATCCAAATCTTATTGGAAAATTTAGAAAATGTGGAATTGAGTCAGCCATTTTACCCTGTGATGCAAATGTCTTAAGCGACTTGCTTGATTGTAATCGCAGCGTTTAAGGCATGGCGGTGTGTTGACGTTGATGCTGCCAGTCGAGTAGGGCAAAGCTCATTGCGGCGGTAACAAAACACAAACCAACTAGGCAACTCCATAACCATCCACCGTGTTGCCATGCATAGATTCCCAAGGCAGAACCACAAGCACCGCCAGTAAAATAACTGGTCATATAAATTGAGTTAATCCGCGATTTGGCATCGGGGCGTAAGCGAAAAATTACATTTTGGTTGCTGCTGTGTACGGTGGCAAGCCCAAGGTTAATTAAGCCAAAACCAAGAATATAGCTCCATAAGCTAAATTGTCCGTTGTATAGAAAGACCCAACTGATTGCCAATAGCGCCAAACCACCCCACGTCAGCGCTGTAACATAGCCACGATCTGCAATTTTCCCCACGTGTTTGGTCGAAAGAGCACCGAATACACCCACCATTGCCACAATGCCCACCATAAAGTCAGCTAAGCCAAAACTGGATTTGAGTAATACTGCAATGGTGGAAAACAACACGCTCATCGCTGCAAAAGCAAACGCACCGAGCAAGGCACGATAGACCAAACGACGTTCTTCTAAAATGAGTTTGCCCATAGACTGAAACACGGCCAAATAGCTGAGTTTGCTGGTTGAGATAAAGGGTAAGCGTGCTTTGAGTACCGCGGCAATGCAAAGCATCAGCACACCGCTAATCAGGTAAATCACTTTCCAATGGAATAAGTTGGACAGCAAACCTGCCAAACTGGTCGAAAGTAAAATACCGACCAATAAACCACTCATCAATAAACCGACCACTTCACCCATTTTTTCAGGTTTTACGGTCATGGTGGCAAAGGGAATTAAGACTTGTGCTGCAACTGAAAACAGCCCTGTGATAATCGTGCCAATCCATAGCATGCTTAAATTGCTGGAAAAGGCACATAAAAATAAGCCAATCGAGGCCAAAAACATCAATAAGGGAATGAATTTGGTTTTATTGACAATATCGCCCATGGGCACAATGAATAATAAACCCAGAGCATAAGACACTTGTGAAAAAGTCACTGTCAATGCCACTTGGGATTGCGGAATTTGGAAAGATTGATGAATCGAGTAAATCAGCGGTTGGCAATAATAATTCGCCCCCGCGCATAGACCACAGGCGATCGCCATCAACCAGAGCAGGGTTTTATCTTGGCTGATGTCGGGTGCAGTGTTCATAATTATCCTAAGGTCAATGGTAAAACGGGGTTGCAGTAGCTCAAAGATTGAATCCAATATTCAACTTCATTAGTGGCAGGATGTCGCCTTTAACTTAATGAGAGAACTTGTTTTTGGACAAGGTGATCATCATCACGCCTACAATATTGAGCATGCAGCCGAACCATTGTATGCCATTTAGATGTTCACCTAAAAATGCTGTGGCCAATAGAATCGTCAAGATGGGGCCAATTGAAGCAATCATGGCCGATTGTGCCGCACCTAAACGGGCGATACTGTGCGCCATGAGTAAGGTGGGCAAGACTGTGACAAATATCCCTAAAGCTATGCCATAGCCCAGCACTTCTACAGGCAGTTGTTGCACCAGTCCCAGTGGATTCGGTGTGACCAAACTGTAATGTGTAAGCGTACCGATGCAGGCAGTACTTAAAGCCAGACCTGTAAAATTCCATGAACCAAAATGCTGAATCAGGCTTTTGGTCAGCAATAAATAGCCTGCAAAACACACTGCACTGGCGAACACCAAACTACTGCCTAACCAAAAATACGTGTCATGTGGGGTATTGCTCTGTTCCTGTAACATCACAATCACTGTTCCGCCATAACTCAGAGCAATTGCAAACAGACTCAGCCAGCTCAGTTTCTGCCGATACATTACGCTCGAAGCCAGAACGGTGAGCGTTGGATATAAAAACAGAATAATGCGTTCTAATGAAGCGCTAATGAACATCAGCCCTAAAAAATCCAGCCAGCTAGAAAAATAATAGCCCATCAGACCTGCAAATATTATTAGCAGCCAATTGCGTGTAGAGATGTTGCGACTGTGATGGCGATTGAGCCAACAAATCAGCAAGAAGAAAGGCAGGGCACTTGCCATGCGCAAAGCCATGAGTACGGTTGCATCGACCAACGGTGAAAGTGCATAAGCCTGTTTAATAAAAATGGCTTTGGTACTAAACAAAAAGGCTGCAAATAAGGCAAAGATGGAGCCCCATTGTGTGGCGTTAAGTCTGATCATGAAAAATGCTGTCGAGCAAGGTGGATGCAAGAGAAGTGACACATGCTGCGCACACAAATGCAAGTTGCATGATAGATAAAGGCAGATGCGACTGCATGGATCAAGCTGTGTGTGCTGTATTTGAGCAAGCATAGCCGATTTTATGCAGATGGTCTGCTTGAGATGGCATAAATTTTGTGAAAAGTAGAGTAAATGGGATTTGCACGATAATGGTGCAAATTAGTTGAAAATATTGCAAAACAGAGAAAATCCATCATCAGACAAAATGACGCACAAAAAAAATGAAAAAAATAGCAGCACTTAACTTAGACCTGAGTTGAATAAATTCAAGCTTCTTTTAAAAGTTTTACTGTTTCAAATATTCGGTTTTACTCATAAGGCAAAGGTAGGTTTTTCTAAGGTTTTCAGATGAGCAAAACACTTCTAAATTGAACCATGTTGTGCGGTGTAAAAATTGTCAAAAAAGTCAATTTGGTGTTTAAGTTTTTGCTTTTAGCGCTTAAATGTATAGATATGCAATCTTTTAGCGCTAAGTCGGATTTTCCCAATTAAGTGAAATGCGTGTCAGAATGATCAATGCTTAATTCATTTAAATGTGGTCAACTGCAAGCTCAAAGCATCGCTTTTTTTCTTTTAGACACTTCAAATCGAAGTTTTGCTGAATAATTAGACTTATATTCAATAAGCAAAACTTATCAATTATATCTCGCAACAATATTTTTATGAATCATCAGTTCAAAATATGGGTATTTATTAAATAAATATTGGGTGGTAATTTAAAAATGTTGCATTAGAATCCAAAAATTCAACAAAACTTATCCTGAGGGGAAAGCATCGTTATCCACGATGTTGACTTAAGAAAAACTAGCTTGAGGAACGCTCATGCAGATCGGAATTCCAACCGAAACTGTTGTCGGTGAAAATCGTGTCGCTGCGACGCCAGAAACAGTAAAGAAGTTGATTAGCGCGGGTCATAGCGTAGTCATTGAACGTGGTGCAGGCGTAAAAGCCGCTTATATCGACAGCGCTTATGAACAAGTAGGCGCGACCATGACAGATGATGCTTATCGCGGTAGCCAAATGATTTTGAAAGTTCGTGCCCCAAAGGGTGAAGAAATTCAAAAACTTGCACCGAACAGCACTGTGGTGGCGATGTTTGATCCTTACCGCAATACTGAATTAGACCAATTTGCTGCGGCTCAGGTGTCTGCATTTGCTTTAGAGCTTTTGCCACGTACCTTGTCGCGTGCGCAAAATATGGACGTGTTGTCATCACAAGCCAACTTGGCAGGTTATAAATCTGTGTTGTTGGCTGCAGCAGAATATCAACGCATGTTCCCAATGTTAATGACGGCAGCGGGTACTGTAAAACCTGCGCGTGTTGTGATCATGGGTGTGGGTGTTGCTGGTTTGCAAGCCATTGCAACAGCGAAGCGTTTAGGTGCTGTAGTCGAAGCAACTGACTTGCGTCCAACGGCAAAAGATCAGGTGGAATCTTTGGGTGGTAAGTGGTTAGACGTACCAATGTCTGAAGAAGAACAACAAAAAGCTGCCGATGCTGCCAAAAATGGTTATGGCTGGATGCCTGGTGAACAATACATTAAAGACCAAGCAGTGATTGTCGATAAAGCCGTTTCTAATGCGGATATCGTGATTACCACTGCGTTATTGCCGGGTCGTGATGCACCGCGTTTAATCAAAGCGGAAACTGTGGCAAAAATGAAGCCGGGTTCTGTGATTTTAGATATGGCAGTCGAAACGGGCGGTAACGTCGAAGGTTCACAATGCGGTGAAACTGTAGTGACTGCCAATGGTGTGAAAATTTTGGGTATTCCAAACATTCCATCGACTGTATCGACAGAAGCATCTGCACTATATGCGCGTAATGTGTTGAATTTTGTTGAAACATTATTTGATAACGACAAGAACTTCGCATTGAATCCTGAAGAAGAAATTCAGAAAGCGTTGCTGGTCACTCATAACGGTCAAGTGCTGTTAAAGCGTGGTTAAGGAGAATTCTCATGGTTGAAACAATTACGATTTTTGTCCTTGCCATCTTCGTAGGTTACTACGTGGTGTGGGGGGTAACACCTGCGTTACATACGCCATTAATGGCAGTAACCAATGCACTTTCTTCAATCATTATTGTCGGTGCGATGATTCAAACTGTTGGTCTACCAATCATGGGTGTAGAAGGCAGTGTCGATTTCCAAACCATTAATGTGGTGAGTGTACTGGGTGCGATTGCTGTGTTCTTGGCAAGCATCAATATTTTCGGTGGTTTTGCAGTGACTGCACGTATGCTGGAAATGTTCAAACCAAAAGCAAAGAAAAAAGAGGGCTAATGCATGGAATTTATTCGTGAATATGCAGACTGGTTCTATTTAATCGGGGCTGTGCTCTTTATCTTAACTTTACGTGGTTTGTCTGGGCCTAAAACTGCGATTGCGGGCAACCGTTACGGCATGATCGCAATGGCGATTGCAGTCTTGACTACATTCTTTGTGGCAGACAATCCAGTTGTGTGGATGATTCTGGCAGCTATGGCAGCAGGTGCGGTGGTGGGTATTGCCCGCGCACGTACGGTGCCAATGACTCAAATGCCTGAAACTGTAGCGTTAATGCACTCTTTAGTCGGTTTGGCTGCAGTTTTAATTGCGATTGCTGCGATTATTCATAACAACAAGTTAATCGAACTTGGTCCAGACTTGTTGGCTGCAAATGGCATTACTTTCCATGAAATGAGCAAAGTTCATTTATTTGAATTGTTTGTGGGCTGTTTCGTGGGGGCGATTACCTTTACTGCATCTGTTTTTGCATACGGTAAATTGGCGGCGAAGAAATGGGCAAAAACTATTTCGGGTGCATGGGTAAAACCTGTTCAGGCGTTAATTTTCCTTGCTATGCTCGGTTTTGGGATTCACTTCTTCCTGAGCGGCAACATGACTTCATTCTGGGCAATGACAGGTTTAGCATTGGCATTCGGTTGGGTATGGATTGCACCAGTGGGTGGTGGTGACATGCCAGTTGTGGTGTCATTGTTGAACTCGTTCTCAGGTTGGGCGGCAGCAGGTATTGGTTTCACACTTGAAAACAACATGCTGATTGTTGCAGGCTCATTGGTCGGTTCTTCAGGTGCGATTCTGTCTTACATCATGTGTAAAGCCATGAACCGTTCAATCATCAACGTATTGTTTGGTGGTGCGATGGGCGGTGCAGCAGCACCAACGGCAGCAGCGGGTGCGCAAGTGCAACGTAACTACCGTTCAGGTTCTGCTGATGATGCTGGCTTCTTGATGTCAAATGCAGACAGCGTAGTAATTGTACCGGGCTATGGTATGGCGCAAGGTCGTGCACAGAATGCGGTCAAAGAATTGGCCAACTTGTTAAAAGAGCAAGGTGTAACTGTTCGTTTTGCGATTCACCCAGTGGCAGGTCGTATGCCGGGTCACATGAACGTATTACTTGCAGAAGCAGACGTACCGTATGAAGACATCTTAGAAATGGACGAAATCAACTCAGATTTCCCTGCAACAGATGTGGTGTTGGTGATTGGTGCAAATGACGTAGTTAACCCTGCGGCAAAAGACGATCCAAACTCGCCAATTTACGGCATGCCAATTCTTGAAGCGCATAAAGCACGTACCATTATGGTCATCAAGCGCTCAATGGCAACAGGTTATGCGGGTCTAGACAACGACTTGTTCTATAACGACAAGACCATGATGATTTTTGGTGATGCCAAGAAAGTTGTGGAAGATATGACTAAATCAATCAACGGTACAGGTCACTAAGACACTGTTCCTAGAGATGAAACCGCCTTCGGGCGGTTTTTTATGGCTGATGTAAAGTGGTCAGTTGAGATAGGGAATTTGGTTAGGGTAGGTTAATACGATATAAAAACGATTAGAGATCTAAACTTCAAAAGATCCGCATTAAAAAAGCGACTTATTTGAAAGTCGCTTTTTGTGTATCTTTAAGGCTGCTCAAGTGAGCTGTTGTATTAAGCAACAGACTCAGGCGTAGTGCGCCATAAGCTTTCTAGGTCATAGAATTTACGTGCTGTTGGTAGCATGATGTGAACCACTACCATACCAAGATCGACCAAGATCCATTCTGCATCACGTTCACCTTCAATACCAATTGGGCGGAAGCCTGCTTTGCGCGCTTCTTCGGCAACATTGTCGGCAAGAGATTTTACGTGGCGAGTTGATGTACCGCTAGCAATCACAATGGCATCTGAAACATTGCTGATGCTGCTGACATCAAGTTCAACAATTTCTTTGGCTTTTACATCAAGGAGAGCTTCATGTACAACTTTAAGACAAGTTTGTACGTCATGCTTTTGGGTATTCATTGCAAGATCGTGAGAATTAGAAGCGCCGGGCGATGGTTCTAAATTCATGGGGTGTATAATTTCCTAAAATTATTCATCGTCTAATATAGCTGTTTTAGCCTGAAATTTCAAATCGGTTTAATTTTAACCACTTTGATTTGAGGGAAAGTATTTGTCTTTCCATGCAAATGATTGATTTGACGCCAGACTTGGGTGGTATTCTGCAGCGATATAGCCTGAATAAGCACTGTGCTGTAACCATTTGAAAATAGTAGTATAGTCTAGCTCGCCTGAATCGGGTTCATGGCGTCCTGGATTGTCGGCAAACTGGATATGACCAATATCCTGAATGTTTTCTTGCAATGCGCTCAGCACATCTTCACCCATCATCGCCATGTGATAACAGTCGTATTGCATTTTAAGAGCAGGATGTTTGACTGCTTCTAGCATCTCTTGAGCTTGCGCAATATTTTGTACTAAAAAGCGTGGCATGTCGGTGCCATTAATCATTTCAAAGACAGGCTGAATATGATGTTGAGTGAGCATCGAGCAGGCCAGTTTTAGGTTTTCTGCCAGTGTGTTTAAGCAAGGCAGTAAATCGGCATCGACAGGTTGTTTGCCTGCCAAAATATTGACGCTAGGGACATTTAATGCCGTGGCATAGCGGATGGCTAACTCTAAGGCATGATGAAATTCAATCTCTTTTCCGGGTACGCCCGCCAAACCATTGCCGCCTTGCATGAGGTCACCCGCAGGGACATTGATTAAACACAGGCTGAGTTGGTGGAGTGTGAGTTGGGTTTGAATCTGCTCAATACTCAGCTCATAGGGAAATTGAATTTCAACATGCTGAAAACCATGTTCGCGTGCAAGGGCAAAGCGTTCAATTAAAGGCACTTCGGTAAAAATCATCGACAGATTAACCGCCAGTTTAGACATGCAGGTGCTCCTTGCAGGCAAAGGTTGGATCAGGAATCAAGCCGATTAAGCTTCGACCTGATGAATAATGGTGGCTAAATCTGCTTCTGCAAAACCCTTAGCTTGATGGGCTTGCAGTTGTGAAAGGGCTTTTTCTGCCACAGGAATCTGTAACTGAAATTGCGCTGCCAGTTGTAAGGCATTGTTTAAATCTTTAGACAGGGTTTGGACTTTCCATTGCACAGGCTCAAAACTGTGAGTTGCCATACGTGGAGTTAAAATCTGAAACGGTTTCGAGTCGGCAAAACCACCCGCCAAAGCAGGTGCAAGTAAACGGGTGTCTACACCTGCCTGTCCAGCTAGGGCAACGGCTTCGGCAATTAGGGTGCTGTTGGCAGCAACAATCAGTTGGTTGCAGATTTTAGTGGCTTGTCCTGTGCCTGTTTCGCCCATACGGGTTACACGTTGTGACAGCACATGATAAATCGGGCTTAATTTTTCGATGGTGTTTGCATCACCCCCTGCAAAAATCACCAAACTACCTTGTTCGGCTCCCGCAGTGCCTCCCGATACAGGTGAGTCAATCCATGTGACCTGTTTGAGGCTGGCTTGCTGCGCTAGCTTTTGGGTTTGATCTACAGACAAACTGGAAAAATCGACAATGACTTGTTGAGCAGTCAAAAATGGCTCAATTTGATCTAATACAGCTTGGACGGCATGATCATCGGCAAGGCAACTCAAGATCACTGGATATTGTCCGATCTCGCTCAATTGCAGCGACTTTGCCCCCAGACTGAGCACAGATTCGCAAGCCGCAGGGCTACGATTCCACACCGCGACCTCAAAACCTGCCTGAACTAAGCGGGTTGCCATGCGCGTACCCATGAGTCCCATACCTAAAAAAGCGATTTTTGTGTCACGATCAAAATGCATAGCGCTGATTCTCCGTTTTTGCCTACAGTACAAGTCTGGCTTGAAATGTCAATTTAGCCTTTGGTCAAAGTCTGTTGTGTTTGAACTGAATCAAAACTGACGCGGTGCAAAGGTCACTTCAGGGTTCTTGTCCTTTTTACGTGCCAGTTGGCTATTTTTACCCAGCAATAATTTTAATTGCCAAATTTTTTCTAAACGTAAAGATTTATTTGGCGCATGTTCCATAGCATCCAGCACTTGTTTGGCTGCAGCCAATGCATCAGGAGAGCGTTGTGCAATTTCTTCAGCAAGGTCTTGTGCTTTTTGTAAAGGTGTTGCATCTAAATGCGTGACCAAGCCAATTTCTTTGGCATAGTTGGCATCAAAAATACGTGCAGTTAAGGTCAGTTCTTTGGCAAGGTCTAAACCAATTAAACCTTTTAATGAACGGCTTAGCCCCATATCAGGCACTAAGCCCCAACGGCTTTCCATAATCGACATTTGCGTGTCAGGATGCGCGATACGAATATCTGCAGCCAAAGCCAATTGCATCCCTGCGCCAAAACAATAGCCTTCAATTGCAGCAATTACAGGTACAGGCAATTGTTGCCAAACGAGAAATGCTTTTTGAAACAGGCTTTGCCCTGGCTTAATTAATTCCCAAGCCGCAAATGCACGGTTTTGTGGATTGTTGAGGTCGGCCAAGTCAATGCCTGCACTAAATACCTTTGCTTCGCCTGTTAAAATTACACAACGTAAGCTGCGGTCTTTTTTAAGTTTTTCGGCAGTCCGCACCAATTCTTTAAGTAGGGCAAAACTCATGGCATTGCGTTTGTCTGGGCGGTTCAGGGAAACTGTGGCGATGCCGTTATTTTTTTCGATACGAAGTAAGGTCATGATGTGAGCTCTTGTTTTTACTGGGCAAAGCATAACATGGGCAGCAGTGCGATAAATGACAGCAGAGTCACGGCAAAGCCTTGCGACCTTGCCTTTGATTACGTGACTTTTTTTTGTGAATAGTGCTGGGTGAGTCGTGCTTACAAACTGTATCTTCTCGTTGAGGCGTTCGCGGTGAATGTCACTTTGATGTTGGCTAACTCGCCGCATTATGTTTGGTAAAAATGTGTTCTGCTGCATGTTCAACTTGCTGTATACAGGTTTGTAATTCCTGATAACGGTTTAAGACCTCTTGCACAAACAGATCATCGGCTTTACGACGTTCTTTACGTAAGGTCGAAACAAACTGTTCAAATGAGCCTGTTACTTCTTGCAGGTTCGGTGTGCCAACATAGCGGGTCGCACCATACAGACGATGCAACACATGCTCGAGTTGTGGGAAATCTTCCAGTTCAATCAGCTGTTCAATTTCATGTAATTCTGTGGCAAAGCTATCCACTAGCATTTTCAGTAAATCCACTGCAAGGTCTTCTTTGTTGGCTGCCAGCATTAGGCTTTGTTGCCAATCCAACACCTGTGGATCTAGCGCTTCAATCACAATGGCTTTATCGACTGCAGGTGGCTTATTAAAACTTTGCGTGGTCCAATGGGTTAAAATTTGGATGATTTGTTCAATCTGAATCGGTTTGGTGACATAGTCATCCATACCGACTTTGAGTAATTTTTGCTTTTCATCGGCAAGAGCATGCGCGGTGAGGGCAATAATAGGTAAGCGTTTGTGATTTTCCAAAGTCGATTCTAAAGAACGAATCGCACGGGTGGTATCTACCCCCGACATCACAGGCATTTGAATATCCATAAAGATCAGGTCAAATGGTTGCTGTCCCTGCTCAATGCGTTGCTGCAAAATCCCCAAAGCTTCCTGACCACTTTGCGCTTTGGTGGTGGTCACATTCAGTTCGCCCAACAAGGCTTCGAGTACAATCAGGTTTGGTAGATGGTCATCCACCGCTAAAACGTGCAGGCCTTTACCATCAAATGATGCAGACTCCTGTTCATCAAAACTGTTTTCATTGTTGAGTAAGTCAATTAAGGCTGAACGACTGAGCGGTTGATACAAAGCGCGCGCACGATATTCATTTAACAGACTTGGGTCTAGCGCCATTTGATAGCCATACACTGCCAAGTTACCTTGATAACGGGTACGAATTTCTTTTAATAAAGCTTCGGTGTCGCCACTATGATCAACAATCAACCAAGTATTGTCTTGCAGGTCGGATACATCTTTTAAGCGGCTAAATAAATCTAAAATTGAAGCGGCTTCAATATGTCGCACCGCATAATTTTCAAGATAATGACGCAAGACATTCGCTGTGGCAGGGTGCGCCAAATACGACACCACCTGAATCTCTTTAAAGTTTGGATGCTGCTGTGCATGCGCTTCATCTACCGCAAACATGGCAGTAAACCAGAAGGTCGAGCCTTTTTCGGTTGGGGCGCGTTCCTGATTGTCTTCAAAGCCAATTTGACCTTGCATCAAATGCACCAACTGTTTGGAAATGGCCAAACCTAAACCTGTACCACCAAATTGACGCGTGACCGAAGTATCACCTTGAGAGAAAGACTCAAACAATTTTTTACGGTCTGTACCGCTTAAGCCAATGCCACTGTCTTGGACGCTAAAGTGAATTAAGCATTGTCCAATATCGTCATGTTCTACCCGCGCCCGTACAATAATTTCACCATCGGGGGTGAATTTAATCGCATTGGAAATTAAATTGGTTAAAATTTGCTTGAAACGTAAAGCATCGCCCAGCACATATTGCGGCACATTATTGGCAAAATAAAAGGCCATGTTGATGTGTTTTTGCGCAGCCAAAGGCGAGAGCATATCCATCACATCAAAAATGGCTTCTTCTAAATCAAAGGGTGCGGTATCCAGTTCCAGTTTGCCTGCATCAATTTTAGAAAAATCCAATACGTCATTAATGAGTGCTAAAAGATGCGCCGATGATTTACGAATGGTCTGTAAATATAAATTCTGTTCATTGCTAAGATTTTCCTGACGCAATAACAGGTGAATAAAGCCATCAATACTGTTCAGTGGTGTTCTGAGTTCGTGACTGATGTTGGCTAAAAATACCGATTTAGACTGGTTGGCAGAAATCGCTTGGTCACGTGCCTGACGATAAGTGATGTTTTGCACTTCCAAAGTATCGAGGGTGCGGCGCAAGTCATCTTCGGTTTGTTCGGTATGTTCTTTGAGTTCTAAAAAGCTGAAATGCAGGCGTTTTACCACATTGGCAATATCCCGCTGCAGTAAGCGTAATTCGCCAGTACTGTTAATGACCATGTGTTGATCTAGCGTATCGGCATTCAGGCGTTGTAGCTGCATGCGAATTTCATACATGGGTGCAATCCAGCGTCGTGAATAGAAATTCAGACACAGCAATAACAACAACAGGGTCAGCAAGCCTGTGGCAATTAATACAATCATGACCCGATAACGGGCAATTTGTAATGGCTGATTGTCCAGTTCAATCAGCAACCATGCAGGACGGTTGATGTCTTGCTGAATTTGCATGCCATACACATGATTATTTTTATACAGAATTGGGCCAAAAAAATCGGCATTTTTAGGGAATTTGGGCCATTCGGCTTGGTCTTGAAAGCCCATGCTTAAACGGCGTGTACCAGAAGCATCAATCAGTGCAGTACGAATCAAGTGCTTTTCGTTCATCATGTTTTGCATAAAAGTACGTGCTTCTTCGTACTTCCACGGAAAGCTAGCCAGTTGATGCAAAGCTGCTTCAGATGGCAACTCAAAACGGGTCAAAATCGCAATTGCCATTTGTCGCTGCTGTGCTTTTGCGGCATTCGAGGTTTCAGATAAAACTAGCATCGTGCCGACGCATGCCAAAACCATAATTGGCACAAAAATAAGTGCAATCAGCTGTCCATAAGCATGATTTAAATGTAAGCGCTTAAATAACTTTTTATTGATATTTGACATGGTTAACGCAGTTTAATCCCTATGTTTGGCAGTTTAGCATGCTTTATCAAATGGAGCGTAAAACTCAGTCCTTCAGGTCAGAGATATAAGCGACACGACATGAAGTGTCGTTTGATTTAACTAAGGACTATTTTCCTTGAGTTTTGATTGTTAATATAAGTACATGAAAACCCTTAAATTACGTATAAAAGACAAACATTGCAAGGTGTTAGACCAACTAGCATCAGAAGTGAACTTCGTCTGGAATTATGTCA